>JASHVC010000709.1 GCA_030039655.1 Xanthobacteraceae bacterium
CCGCCGCGCGCAATGGCATCGTCGAGGTCCTTGCTCGGCCGCTTGAACTGCAGGGCCGTACGCGCCTTGCCCTCGGACACCGCGATGGCCGAGAGCTGCGCGTTATCGAGCTTATGAAACATCACCAAGTTGCCGCCGCTGTCGAGGATGGTGATCGCCACCTGCCAGGAATTCTCGACGGCCTGGAGCTCGGCCGCGGCCATGACCCGCTTCGCCTGATCGAGCGTGATCGGCGGGCCGTAGGGCGGCAGCCCCGACGATTCGGTCTGCTGGGCCAAAGCCGGCTGAAAGGCCGATATGGAGCAAAGGGCCAACGCGCACGCGAGCGCGAGCATCCGGTACATCTGCGAAGCCTCCCCTACTACGCGCCGCCGCAAGGCGCGGCGGCACAATAAGCGGCAAAGGCCGTACGCGAAAGCGGGTCGTGGGCGCCGGATTCCTTCAAAACGTGATCATCGTGGCCGATGCTTCGCGGCCACGCAGCCATTATATTTGCTGCATCAATCAGGAGACGGCGACATGTTCTCGTTTCGGAAAATGCTGGAAGTGCCGGCCGCCGGCGAGGCCCTTCCGGGCCGCCAAACGCCCATCCCCACCGCCAAGCAACACTTCGTCAACGGCCACGCGCTCAAAGGTCCCTACCCCGAAGGGCTCGCCATGGCGATGTTCGGGCTCGGTTGCTTCTGGGGCGCCGAACGCAAATTTTGGGAGCTGGGCGACGGCGTGTACGTGACCGCGGTCGGCTACGCGGGCGGTCCGACGCCCAATCCAACCTACGAGGAAGTCTGCAGCGGGCGCACCGGCCACAACGAGGTTGTGCTCGTGGTCTACGACCCAAAGAAGATCTCATACGAGCAGCTGCTCAAGACATTCTGGGAAAGCCACGATCCAACCCAGGGCATGCGCCAGGGTAACGACGTCGGCACCCAGTACCGCTCCGGCATCTACGTGTTTACGCCCGAGCAGCGCGCCGCCGCTGAGGCCTCTAAGGCCGCGTACGCCAAGGCTCTTGCGGCCCAACGCATGGGGCCAATCACGACGGAGATCATCGACGCTCCGCCGTTCTATTTCGCCGAGGACTATCACCAGCAATATCTGGCGAAAAATCCCCACGGCTATTGCGGCCTTGGCGGTACCGGCGTGAGCTGCCCGATTGGTACCGGCGTCGCCGCGTAACTCTGTAAACAACAAGTGGCGGACGGCGAATGGGTGATCCTGACCCGTTCGCCATTCGCTACACGTCATTCACCGCCTGTGCTATCGAGCGAACGGATAGCTTCGCGGGGATTTCATGCGGGAGATGGAACGCGCCTTTCGGAGGCTGATCTTTCTCAGCCGGTGGCTGGCGGCGCCCTTTCTGGTCGGTTTAGTCGCCGCACTTTTACTGCTGCTCTATCGATTTTTTGCGGACTTGCTCACGTTGGCGACGCACGTTCCCACCGACGGTTGGCACGACCTCATCGTCGGCGTTCTCAACCTGGTCGATATAACGCTGACCGCAAATTTGATCCTCATCGTGATATTCTCCGGATACGAAAACTTGCTCCGCAAGGTCGATGCGGACGAACAAGCCCACCTGCCGGCGGGCCTCGTCGGTGTCGGCTTCGTCGCCCTCAAGCAGAGGCTCCTGGGCTCGGTCGCCGCCATCGCCGCGGTGGAGGCGCTGGCCTGGTATCTCGATCTTCAAGAAACGACCGACGCGACCAAGCTCGTCTGGGCCATCGGATTCCCGCTCATGTTCGTCGGCGCACTGTTGATGCTTGCGATCGCCGACCGGCTTGGACGGAACGGCAACGAGTCGGAGTAGAGCCACCGACGACCTTTCTGATTGCTAACTGCCAACCAGGACGCGCGTGATCTGCCGCATTCGTCATGCCCGGCCCTGTGCCGGGCATCAACGTCTTTGGAGTCCGCTCAAACTCAAAGACGTGGATGGCCGGGACAAGCCCGGCCATGACGCGAAAAAGAGTTGCGCGCGATTTTTATTTCTTCACGTTTTTCGCCAGGAACGCCAGGGTACGCTGCCAGGCAAGCTTGGCGGCCGCCTCCTGATAACTGCCGCGTTCGTCGCAGCTGAAGCCGTGCTGCGCGTCCGGATAAACGTAGATCTCACAATCGGCGCCGCGCTTCTGTTTGATGAGATCGACGTCGCTCATGGGGATCGAAGCGTCCTTCTCGCCGAAATGCATCTGAGTCGGTACTTTCGGCTTCTGGTCGGCGTTCTTGGCGATCTGGCCGCCGTAATAGCAGACGGACGCCGAGAGCCCGTTGAGCTTGCATGCCGACAGAAACGCGATGGTCCCGCCCATGCAGAAACCCATGATGGCGACTGGCCCGGACTTTTTCAGTTCGTCGATCGCGGCCTGAACGTCGAGCAGCATCGCGCCCCAATTGGGATTGGCGACAAACTTGCGGGCGTTGGCGATCTCGTCGGGCGTATAGCCGGATTGGAAATTCGGTTGCTGGCGGTCGAACACTGCCGGCGCCACGGCCGCATAGCCTTCGGCGGCGACGCGATCGCAGACGGCGCGAATGTGTTGATTGACCCCGAAGATCTCTTGAATGACGACGACGCCGCCCTTGGCCGCGCCACTCGGATCGGCCCGATAGGCGCCAAGCTTGAAGCTGTCAGAAGCGGTGAGTGTGAATTGCTTACCCAAGACGTCCTCCTTCGACTGATGGGAAATGACCCGGCCGTGAGCGGAAGCCTGTCACGTGGCCGCGCGCACCATACACCGTGAGCATAGGCCGCTGAAATCCCACGATGCGTATACCGGCTAAGCCGCGCATGCGGCCGTGCACCCGCCAGCGGGCCACACGCCTGCTTCGGCGCCGATCAGCACTCAGCGGCTGATGACGATGAAATCCGTACCCTCGCCGGTTTCGGGACCGAGATCATGATCGGACACAACAAGCGAGGAGCCTGGGACCATCAGTTCGGAAATCTGCTCCATCACGTCCTGCGGGATCGCGATGCGCGCGAGCGCCTCTTGCGGCGTTTCCGGTGGCGGCAATTGCGACAGAGCGGCTTGAGCAACGGGCTCTTCGAAGACTTCGCGCTTGCGCCTTCCCCACGCGTCCGTCACGTACTTCACGTGTTGCTCGCCCCTCGGCGCCTCCGCGGGCAGCGTCACCACGTTCCAGCGGAACGTCGTGTGGTCCGGCATATAATCGAGCGCCGTGAAGACGTGCGTGCCGAGCGGCTCCTGCGGACGGTCGATCTTGACCGGCGCCTCGAACAGCGGAGTGAAGTCCTGCCGTACAAAAATCTTTCCTTCCTTGCGGCTGATAAAGACTGCGATCGGTGCACTGCCCGCCGCGGCAAGCTGCACAGGCTTGGGCAGCGGCAGAGGGATGTCGTCTGCCGCGATGGGTGCACTCATGTCGGCCGGTTGGACGGTCTGACCGGCAGCATCCGTCGTGGCGGGGTCACCTTCTTTGGGTTCCGCCGCGTCAACCGCGACTTTCAGGACTTCAGCGAGCGGCACCGCTGCCGACTGGGTTGGTTGCGCAATCGCTGCACCAGGACCCTGGGACCCAGCGCCCGGCGCCGCCACCGTACCCGTCACGAGATTGTCAGACTTTCCCGCCGACGGCGGATCGCCCGCATCAGTCTTCGTACCAGGATCTATGGTTAGCGCCGTCTTAAGGGTCTGCGGCAGAGCCGCCGATGGTCCCGTCTTTTCCTTGTGCACAAACAAATGCGGATCTGCGAAATCGGCCGGCTTCAACTCGGGACGGGCGATTACGACGCGCATCCCCATAGTACGAAGTTGCCACAGACGCGCAGCGAAGTCGTGCGGCATGCGGATGCAGCCGTGCGAAGCCTGATGGCCGAGACCAACGCCCTCATGCAGCGCCACGCCCGACCAGGTGATACGCTCCATGAAGGGCATTGGCGCGTTATCGTAGATATTCGAATGGTGATAGCGGTCGCGTTGGATGACGCTGAACACACCCATCGGCGTGAGATGGCCGGGCACGCCGGTGGCGACCAACTGATCCTCTACATGCGTACCGCCGCTGTAAAAGTGCAGTTTCTGCTGATTGATTGACACAAAGATTTGCAGCGGGCCCTTGGGAATATCGCCGAATGGCAGTTTGCTAACGTGCTCTGTTTCTGCGCGTCCGGACTGGTGTCTGGCTGATTTGGCCGCAGCGGGCGGCGAAGTCGCGGCCAACGCCAAACCGAAAGCAACCACGCATACGTTTCCGAGCAAAATGTGCTTGATTCGCACAGTGGACACGGTGCTTTGCCGCGCGTATTTCGTACTCACTTGTTTTTCCTCAGCCGCAACGATTCGCGAATCGCATTCCATTAGACACCCTTTGCGCGTTGCCATTAAGTGGCAATGCGCAAAGCCGCTTATCCCCAGTTCACGGTAGCAAAACAGCAGTATCGCGCCATCGCCTAATGCATCGTTATCCGCCTTAATCACAGGCGGAACAGCGATTCAGGGTCGCGGCGGCAATGCGAACGCTCGAGCAAGAAGCTCGTACGAACGCTTTCGCGCCCCATGATCGTAAACCATCGAGGTGACCATAAGTTCGTCGGCGCGTGTCGATTCGATCAGCGCCAATAATCGTTCCTTCACGCGCTCTATGCCGCCAACAATGAGGCGCGTGCGCTGGCGTGCGACGCGTTCGCGATCGATGGGGGTATACGGATAGGCAGCCGCCTCTTCGGGGGACGCGAGCGGAGCGTATTCACCCTTGGCGCGGCGAACAAAATGCAGTTCCGCGCTTGCTCCGATGCGCTCCGCCTCGACATCTGTATCAGCCGCGATCACTGCGGTGCCGAGAATCGCATAGGGCTCCGCCAGCGTCGGCGACGGCTTGAAATGCGCCCGATAACTCAGCATCGCGCTTTCGGCGTCATAGTCGGAAAAATGATGGGCGAACGCGAATCCCATGCCGACGGCGGCGGAAAGTTCGGCGCTGTACCCGCTTGAGCCCAACAGCCAAATCGGTGGCAGCGGCACATCGGCCGGCATCGCACGTACATTGCGAAACGGATGGTTCTCCGGGAAGCCGCGGCGTTCGAGCAGCAGCAACTCCTGGAAACGCTCTAGAAAATCGTCGCCCTCGCGCGGATCCTGCCGGGCGCGAAGCGCGTAGGAGGTCAGCGGATCGGTCCCCGGCGCGCGCCCGAGCCCAAGATCAATGCGGCCGGGAAACAACGCTTCCAAAACCTTGAAACGCTCGGCGACCATGAGTGGCGCGTGATTTGGCAACATCACCCCGCCGGAGCCGACGCGAATTTCCGACGTCACCGCCGCGATCTGCCCGATCATAATCTCGGGCGCCGAACTGGCGATGTTCGCCAGGTTGTGGTGCTCGGCGACCCAGTAACGCTTGTAGCCGAGCCGCTCCGCGAGTCGCGCGAGGTCGAGCGAATTGCGCAAAGCGGCCGACCCCGGCGTTGCGGTGGTGACGGGCGACAAGTCGAGGACGGAAAGGGGAACCACGCGCAATCATTCCACTATGGCGGCGGACAAATCGTATTATTTCAAGAGTCTTTGCCCGGGTCTTTAGATCGTGGCTGCCCGCGGAATGTTCAATGGCACACGGCTTACGCTGCCGTCTTCAGGATGTGCAGGCACGCATGGGCGCTATCGTTGGCTCGGGGGCGCCGTTACAAAAACAGGCGCGTCCGATGACGAATTTGGGCTGCCGGACCGAGCCACAACAGGAGTGCCTTTCTGCTGCCGGTACGGTGGCGGCGCAGATTGGAAAACAACAGGCTCCTCAACCTTCTGATTCCGGCCAGCTGATTGAACGCGTGTTTGCGGTCTCACCGGCACCGTCGCGGGCGCCTTTGGTGCGGATTCGAAAACGACGGGCTCCTCAGCCTTTGAATTCGGGCCGGCAAATTGAACGCGCGCTTGCGGTCTGACAGCTATTTTTGCGGGCTCTCTTACGGCGACATGCCGGCGCTGCAGCGTAGAGTGCGCGGCTTTGCGCGGCGCCTCCGGCTCTTGCGTCATGTGATCGGGCACGGTGTTGGTCACTTCGGGCTGAACTTGAGCCGCGGGCTCGGCGGCACCGACAACTGCGGCGGGGGCCGCGCCTTCCGCCGGCGCTGCCGCTTCTTCAGTTGCGCCTTGCTGTGGAGCAAGGGGCGTTTCCACCGTCTGCACATCTGGCATTGCCGGCGGCGCTTGTATGACCGGCGTGCCCACTACGTTGCCTGTGACGACAACCCAGGTGACGGTTCGTTCGATCACGTCATGGCGGACGACGGGAGTGAGTGGCGGAAGATCCGCGGCGCCATGGATCTGCGTCTCACTTAACCAGAAGCGGGAACCGAACGGCGCGCCCCACGGCGCTGTCGTGTTTGATGGCGCAGCAGTCTCCGCCGTGAGTTGCACAGGTGCGGCCGCCCGTATCTGGGAAAGCGGCTCATGGTTGACGCGGAAAGCGGCAAAGACGCCGAATCCAAAACTCAGTGCGACGACCGAGACGAACAGCGCCACGATCTGCAGCCGGACATTCGGAAGCATTCGACCTCGCAGGACGCCAGTACGATCCGCGGAATCGCACCACGCAATACAATGGATGGATCGTCACCAGGCAGCTGACTTGGCGTCGAACCACACGGGAAGCCGACGCAAAGCCTGAACCGAATTCAACATCTACGACATTAGCCGAGTCGCTGAAAAGCCGGCGCAAAAAGGAAATCACAAAAATTTGGCCGGCGTCCCACGCCCGTCCAGGGGAATTGGCCCAAAATTCCTCCGGAACTGCACCTCAGTGGCTGATCGGGCCCTGTGACGCCGCCGTAGCCGGCATGGAACCGGGCAGCACTACCACCCGTGTGCCGAGCTGCACT
>JASHVC010000710.1 GCA_030039655.1 Xanthobacteraceae bacterium
GAATGGCCGGCGCTGTGTTGTTGCTTTTCTCGGTCAGCATCTGGGTGATGCCGCCCATTTCGGCATCCCAATCGGCGCCGTTGACGTGCAGCAACTCGCCGATCTTCTGCACTTCGTTCAGCCAGCCCCTGACGCCATCGCGGTAATGAATGCGCGGTTTCAATTCGGCATCAGCCAAAGCCATGGAAGGATCCTCGGTATTTTGGGACGGTCGGCATGACGCGCCCGCTGACCGGCCATATTGTATTCTATTGTATACAACAGTAAAGGTCACCTACCGAAAGTTGAGCGAGTTTTGAGGCTCGCGCGGCCACTCGCCAATCGCCCGCTGACGGCAGTGGTGCTGAAGCAATCGACGCGCTGAAACGTTGTCGGTAGGACTAGAGTTCGGTAGGACTAGAGCTTGTTCTCGGTCATCGTGAAATATTCGACACGGCAGCTGTGGGCTTGCTGGATATGATGGCGAGCGGCTTCCTCTGCCCTATCCTGGTCGCGCTTCTCTATGGCACGCACGATGCGAAGGTGCTCAAGGTCAGATTGACCGTGCCGGGAAGGCATCTGCGACGTGAGATTCTGCAGCAAGGCCATCGAATCGTTCAAGACTTCCAACGTTTCCAGCAAATACTGGTTATGCGCCGCTTCATAGATGTGTTGGTGGAACAAACGATTGAGCGTAACCAGGACCAGTGGGTCGTGGCCTTCATTCGCGAGTCGCTTCTGGATTTGGTAGAGGATCGCGATCTCGCCATGGGTCGCGTGTTGGGCGGCAAAGCGCGCGGCGGAGCCCTCCAGAATTTCGCGCATGGCGTAGAGGTCAAATATTTGCTTGTGCGACAACACAGCGACAGCGAATCCGCGGCCGGGGCGCACGACCAGCAGTCCTCGCTGTTGCAGCCGCTGCAGGGCTTCGCGGACCGGCGTGCGGCTGACGCCGAGGCTCTTAGCAATGTCCTCCTCGCGAATTCGCGCGCCGCGGGCGAAATGCCCTTCCCAGATAGCGTTGCGCAAACTGAGATAGACGAATTCCGCCCGCGATCCGGCTTCAATCGAACTGTGCGCCAAAGAGGTTAGGAAGGTTGAATTTGCTGCGACCCGATCGGGCGATGTCCGTGGCTCGGCCCGTCTCTTCGGGCGGTGTTGTTGCGGTTGAGTTTTCAATTCTTGGAACCCCGTTTTTTGATTAGGCGACGCCGTCTCGTCCTCAAGCTCAGCGGTCTAAGTAATGGCTGTGCCATATCGATAGATCAATGCCCAGTACCGCGCTTGACGCCAACGTTTTCGGAGGAAAATCACTCGGTACCCCGCGGATCAAGACGTCAATGCAACGGCTCAGTTTTGGACCGATCTCGCGGCCACAGAAAGTGCCCCATTTTTATTACAAATACGCCTTTCCGCGTGGGCAGTGCGCAGTGGGGTGCAGAGCTTGATTGTAACATTAAGTATACAAACGACCCCGGATCATGAAGCGGCCCCGTTTACCTTTCATGCACCGACTGATCTGAAGGAGGCGCTGCAGCTACTCGCGGCTCTGGGTCCCGATAATGGATGCATTTTGGCAGGCGGCCAGTCGTTGGTGCCGTCCATGGCTTTTCGGATTGCGCGTCCCGCTCATCTGATCGACATCAACGGCATTCGCACGCTTGAAGGAGTCAATCCCCGCGACGGTTATCTACGGATCGGCGCCTGCACTCGTCACGCCTATTTTGAATCAGATGGTGTTCCGGGCGTCTCGGCGAATTGCTGCGGAACAAGCACGACAAATCCGCTGGGCATCAAAGGCGCGGGCGAGGGCGGATCGAAGTTTTGCGATTCACCTCGAATTGCGATAGCTGATGGGTCAGTATATTTGCACGACACCTTGGGAACGAACCATGGATCAGAGAGCAAAATTCGCTGCTGCGAGCAACGGTATCATTGCCGCCGCCATCGTGCCACACGCTCCTCAACTGCTAACTCTGCCAGAAACGGAGGATCACGATCAGGTTAGCCGTGTCAAAGCGAAGATGCGGTTGATCGGTGATGAAATGCGTGCATTGGATCCCGATTTGATCGTTATCATTTCAAACAGCCACGGTGAGGAATTGGTCGTCGACTGCGTCCCGTCGCTCATGATCCATTGTGGCGACAGGGCTAACGGCGCCGGCAGGCATAAGGGCCGTTGGCTTGTTGATGGCGACGCTGGTCAGCAACTTACATCTCTCATGATGGAAGAGGGCTTCGATCCTGCCTTCACATTTAGCAACGATCTTGGAACCGCTTTCACTATCGCCCACGAGTTCTGCGGCTTTTCTCGCGAGACCGCGTTCCTTCCGATCTTCTTAAACGTCTATGTCCCGCCACAGCCCTCGCCACCGCGCTGCTTCGCATACGGCAAGGCGCTCGCGCGTTGCTTTGAACGCATGGGCCGCCGCACGGCGTTGATCGTCAGCGGCGGTCTCTCACATTACCCGGCCACACCAATGTACCCAAAGCCCGATCTAGCCACGGATCAGGTTATCTTCGAGCGGATCGCGAACGGTAACCTGCTTTATCTTATGAGCTTCGATGCGGCCGCTCTCGATAGAACTGGGAACACTGAAAGCCGTTCACTGCAGGTCATGGCAGGTTGCATCGGCGATCGAAAGCCCGATCACGCCATACTTGAACCATCCTGGCATCATGTCTATGCGGTCCTCGGTTGGACCTGCATGCAAAACAGCAATGAATACACGCCTCTGTATCCAGGTTTCGCCGCGCGTCACAGTGAGCTGGCGCGAGCCCTCAATATGCTTCTGAAGGACGACGCAGTGGTGACTGCCTATCGGCAGGATCGCAATGCGATTGCTTCACAATTTGATTTCACGCCCGATCAAGCTGCCGCCTTCATCAAACTCGACGAAGACGACTTGCGCTTGAACTTCGCAGTCAACCCGATGCTTACTTATATGGTGAAGCTCCGGGTCGGAGATCCGCTCAAACATCGCACCAGGGTCACATAGTTTCACCGCCGGTGGTTGAAGTATCGTACGCACATACGCTCCGCGAGGACCTACTGCGCTTTGATTCCCGCATCCCGAATAACACTTGTCCATTTTAGAATATCGGCTTTAATTATGTCGGCCATTTCTTCGGGCGCGTACGCGACGGGCTCGAAGCCAAGTTCAACGAGGCGCTGCTGCACATCTTGGAGCTGCACAACGCGCACGATCTCCGCATTGAGGCGCAGGATTACTTCTTTCGGAGTTTGTGCGGGCGCAACAAATCCGACCCATGTGTCGGACTCGATATTGGAAAACCCCTCTTCAGTCATGGTCGGGACATTCGGCAATCCGCGCATGCGCTTCTTGACGGCGACGGCCAATGCGCGCAGCTGGCCTTGCGAGGCCTGCGGTATGACCGCCGCCGGCGAACCGAAAATGATCGGGTATGGCCGCCGACCGTCGCGAGAACGGCCGGGCCTCAGCCATTGAAGGGGACGTGCACAAGGTCAAGCTTCAGCGACAGGCGGAACAGCTCACCGACTAGATGTGCTCCCGTTCCAACTCCCGCGGAGGCGTAACTGTATTTGCCCGGATTTGATCGGATGAGGTCGATCAAATCCTTGACCGTATGCGCCGGAACTGATGGATGGACGGCGAGCACTTGCCCGGTGGTGCCCCCGGCCGCCACTGCGGCGAAATCTCTAGCGACGTCATAGGAGACGTTGTCGTAGAGGTTCGGTGTGGAAACGAAAAAGATTCCATCAGTCACGAGCAGCGTGTATCCGTCGGGTGTCGCCGCCGCCACTCGACTTGTTGCGATGCTTCCTCCGGCACCAGGCACATTTTCAACGTAATATTGCTGCCCAAACCGGTCGGACAACCTCTGTGCCAAGAGCCGTCCAATCACATCGGTCTGACCGCCGGGCCCGACCGGAACGATCACGCGCGCCGGGCGCATCGGATAGTCGAGCGCCCAAGCCAAGTGAGCCAAAGCCGGCATCGCTAGGACGCCGTGTGTCAAACGCAGAAAGCCTCTGCGGCTTGAAGATTTCGCCGTGCTTGCCATCGGCTTTAGTGTACGCGTATGAGCGTGAGGTTGTCGCAGCAACCGCCGGCCGCGCAAGAGTTGACGTTGCCGCGGTCTGGTACAGGCCGTGCGGGCCGTCGGACTTGTAAGGAGCTTTCCTCAGGAGTGACAGGGAATGTCGGTGCAAGTCTTTGCCCCTGGCGGTTATCGCTTTGCACAAGGGGTCTTCCAGTACTCGGCCGGCGTCGCTGCCTTGCCGGGTTATCGCATCGTCCGAGTCCGGTTTCGAGCTCTAGTCCCGCTTGCTGAGGGTTTTGAACGGGCGGCGAAGATCATCAAGGCCAGCGCGCGTCCCCTGACGGCGTTCTGTGCCTGCGAGCTTCGCTCACCGGCGCCGTTCAGCGAGAGCGAATTTGCTGACTTCAACAAGACCTATGTTGGCACCTTGCAGCGCTGGGGCATTTATGACGGCAGAACCAACCCCGTCGCCCGCAGCAACGTTTGCCCGGAGATTGACCCTCCGGTTGAGCCATCGTTTTACGGCTTCAGCTACACGGAAGCCGCACACGAAGTCGAGCCTTCGTTCGTGATCGCCGGTAGTGGCGAGGCGCCGGAAGGACGGAGCAACTATCGCGATCATATCGTCCAGCTCGGCGACGTCAGCTCGGCTGGCCTACGTGCAAAGGCGCGTTTCGTACTTGGCGAAATGGAGCGACGGATGGTCTCGCTCGGAGTTGCTTGGCCAAACATCACCGCATCTCAGGTTTACACCGTCCATGATATTCACCCGTTCCTGGCGGATGAAATCGTGCGCCGCGGAGCCGCACGTGCGGGTTTGACTTGGCATTACTGCCGCCCGCCGGTCGTGGATCTCGAATACGAAATGGATTGCCGTGGCCTGGCTGTCGAGCGGATCGCGTGAAAGCGCAGAAGAGGCGGCCCCGTGACAGTAGCGAATTAGGAAATAAGCTGGTGTTGCTCCGACAGCGCTATTGGGTCCGACCTGTGTCCCGGAATAGTGCTGAGTTCGCTTATTCTTCCTTGCGTCGCACAACGGCGACGTTGAGTCTCCGCGCAAGCCCGCGATCTAGTTCGGCAGCGAGCGATAGACCACGCGCAAGAAATTCCCGATCGCGCGGTCATTCACGCCAAATTTCGCATCGTAATCGGCAGTCGGCTTCAGGGCGACGACTTCCTCCTCGGTCTTGCCTGCCGCCCTGAGTTTGGCGATACGCTCCCGCGCCTCGGTAAGCATAGTCCGATAATCTCGCAACATGGCTTTGTTGCCAGCCGGTCCGTGGCCCGGCACGATCTTTGTGTCTTCTGTGGCCAAATTCAAGAGTCCATCGGTGCCGCGGATCATGCCGTCGATGCTGCCGCCATAGAGAAAATCGATGTTCGGATAGCGGCCCAAGAAGACGACATCGCCCGCAATAAGGACGTTGGCGTCCGCCAGATAGATGGTGGTGTCACCATCGGTGTGCGCGTCGACCACGTGCTTGATCTCAGCGGTGCGCCCCTTGACCTGGAGCGTCATTGCGTTCGTGTAGGTCAGCCGTGGCAGCGCGGCTTCTGGCGCAGGTGGCGTCACTGCGCAGGTAAGGCCGCTCTTGCTTCCAGCAGCCAGCACGCGCTTGACGTTCTCTTGTGCCACGATAGTGGCGCCGTCTTTAGCGAAAGCCTCGTTGCTGCCGGTATGGTCGCGGTGAAAATGCGTATTGACCACAAAGCGAACCGGCTGCGGCGATATCGAAGCCACAGCAGCTCTGATCTTGCTGTACATTTGCGGAAACATGTCGTCGACGACGATGATGCCGTCGTTGCCCACCACGACCGTGACATTGCCGCCGACGGTGCCACCCACGCCGTCAAGCATGTGGACGCGGTTACCGAGATCGGTGGAGTTGATCACGGCCTTGTCGAAATCCGGCACCGGCGTCGGCGGCAAACATGGCTCGGAGTGCGCCATGCCGCGAAGCGCGGCGGTCGCCACAACGGCCATGATTAGTCTCTTCCACATGGGGCTCTCTGCTGTCAGAAGGGATTTTACCCGAAACCTTTGAAACGTTATATCACTTCTACGCGAAATCGATCGAGTGCTCGCACTTTATGAGCAAAAAACGGAACATGCCGCGATGACCTGTCAGGTGCAAATGACACATTGCAGTAGTTGCTGAAGGCCTAGCAATGTGGCGCCGCTCGTGTGTGTTGGGTGCAGTACGATTAAGCCAGCCCAGTGGCTCCGGCAGTTTTGACGGCGGCCTGGATAACAGGATCAGTCATTTGTGCCGAGCCAACCCTTTTTGGAAATATCGAATATGATCCCGTCGGGATCCTTGAACTTTCGCTCGAAATTTTCCTTTTCCTGGTCGTTTCCGAGATCGAAGAAGAATGTTCCGCCCGCTTCTTCGATCCGCTTTTGCGTTGTCGCGATGTCGTCGACCTGGAAACCGAAGTGATGGGCGCCCACAAAGGCTTTGGCGTCGTCAAGGCCGGAGCCGCGCTTTCCGAAATAGTTCAACAGCGCCAGATTGATGGTGCCATCGCTCAGATAGATCGCTGAAGCGAAATCGAGCGTTTCCTGCCCGACACGCTTCAGTTCGAACACGCTCTCGTAGAACTTTGCGGACTTTTCGAGGTCGCGCACCACCAAGGCAAAGTGCCGAAGCTGTGCCATTGAGATGGGTCCTTTCTAGGAAGTCTGCGATATAAAAAGTCTCCAGCTGCCGAATCGCGGCGCGCGTCAGTTGGCTTGCACAAAATCGTCGGTGAAATAGTCGGCGACCGGAAGCGTTTTCTGGACTCCGCCATATTGGGCGAGGATATCCTGGGACTTTTCGATCACTTCGGGCGACATCCAGCC
>JASHVC010000711.1 GCA_030039655.1 Xanthobacteraceae bacterium
TTGGCGATGATTGGTTGCGGCGTCGCGGCAGGCGCGAAGAACGCGTACCAGCTCGTGTCGTTGCCATACGCGACGCCAAGCTCATCGAATGTCGGCACATCGGGCAATTGCGTGGCGCGGGTCGGCCCCGACACTGCAAGGGCGCGCAATTTGCCGGCCTCGATCTGGCCGATCGAGCCGCCGAGCGTCGAGATCCACATGGAGACGAGGCCGGCGCTGACGTCGGTCACCGCCTGGCCGAAGGAATTATAGGGTACGTGTTGCAGCTTGATGCCGGTGACTTCGCTGAACAGCGTCGTCGCCAGATGCCCGCTCGAGCCGACGCCGAGCGACGCGTAGGTCACCTCGCCGGGATGCGCTTTGGCGTAGTCGACGATGTCCTTGATCGAATGAAATGGCGAGTTGGGCGCCACCATCAGCACGTCCTGTCCGGTTGCCACCAGAATGACGGGAGCGAAATTCTTCACCGGGTCGAAGCCGCGCGTGGGCGCGATGGTGACGTTGGCGGCGAGAAATTGGCCGCCGAAATTCATGGTGTAGCCGTCGGGCGCGGCCTGCGCCGCCACCTCCGAGCCGATATTGCCGCCGGCGCCGGGACGGTTCTCGACGAAGACGGACTGGTGCCAGATTTCGCCGAGCTTCTGCGTGACAATACGGCCGAGCGTATCGATGCTGCCGCCGGGCGGAAACGGAATGATGAGCCGTACCGAGCGATCGGGGTAAGTCTGCGCCCCCGCGCCATGGAGCCCGAGCAAAACGATGGCGCCGATGATGAAGGCGCGGAGCAAACAGATTAGGCTCACCAATTTCCTCCCGACGATCACGTTCTGGTTTCGTAGCCGTAGAAGCTACCGCATGCGACCCCGATACCGCTATTGGGCTGGCGCCAATTGATCGCTGGCGTGTTTGACGGTTGAGGACAACGCGACGATGACGAGCGCGCAGACCGCAACCGGCGCAAAGCCGGCGATGGGCAGATGCGTCAGGTCCCACAGCCAGCCACCCAACACCGAGAACGCCATGGCGCAGCTATAGCTGATGGTGAACATGCCGGCGGTGGTGCGATGGACGTCGTCGGGAGCGCTGAGAACAGACGGCAGCGCCAGCGCCAGGATCAGCGTGACCGCATTGGTGAAGCCCTGCATGCCGGCCCAGAATACGATCCAGCCGCCGCCCATGCTCATCATGGCGATAAGGCAGAGGAACGTTGCCAAGCCCGTCACGCAGAAGGCGGACGGCCGCCTCAACAGCTGATCGGCGAATCCGAGCAGCAAGAACGTGGCGGGCAGTTGCCCGACGTTGAGCGCCGTCAAGGCACTGCTCACAAGGTCCGGACGGCCGCGGGCGATCATGAAGTCGGGAAGAAACGCGTTGCTGACGAAGTAGATGGAATTGACGCTGCCGAGGATCAGGCCGAGCCGCCAGATGATTGCATTGCGCCAATCGGGCCACCAGCGGCGCTTGGCGAGTGTTTCGGCGCCTTTCACTGTGCCGGCGCGCGGCGCACAGAGCGCGACAAACAGCGCCGTGACCAAAACCGGCAGCGACCAGAATGCCAGGTCCAGCCGCCAGCTTTCACGCAGGAGCGGCAAGATGAGCGGGATGGTCAGAGCGACCGGGAGGATTTCGCCGATCAAGAGTCCGTTCGTGTAGATCGTGGTGGCGAGGCCGATGCGTTGCGGAAACCAGGATCGCACCAGCGGCGGCATGACCGTTTGCACGACGGCGACCCCGGCCCCCATGGCGATGGTGGATACAAAAACAAACGCCGCGTCCGCCGTCGCGCCGCGCGCCGCCGACCCGGCGGCGGTGAGGAGCAAGCCAACCAGCAACGCCGGCACCATGCCGAAGCGGGCGATGATGAGCGCGCCCGGCACTGCGGCGATGGCGAACAGCATGGGGGGCAAGCTCGACAGCCAGCCGATGCCGGTTTCAGACAGATGCAGATCGGCATGAAGGCGCGGCACCACGGGCGGTATCGCCAACACGGTAAGCCGCGCGCATGCGCCGGAGAGCCAGAGCAGGACGATTAAGGTCAGACGCTGACGGATGTTGGCTCTCTCGGCTTTTTGGTTTCGGCTTTTGGCGCTGTTATTTCAGTGCTTGCGAACGGAGCGCGAGATTACACGATCCGCCGCGGCGATGAACCCGACTGCAAAGCGCTGCCACTCTGCGCAAATCTGTGTTGACGAAATGTGCGTGGCTTGAGACATGGTGATAGACCAGTGCCGACTGTTGCCGCTTCTCGAGAAACGGCGCAATAAGCGCCGCGGCGGTCAACTCGAAAACATGAGCATAAGCAAATGGCAAAAGGGAAAAGCCTGCCGGCGCGGTCGCTCGGCTCCTCCGGCATCAGCGTGTCTGCAATTGGGCTCGGCTGCATGTCGCTTTCCGGCACTTATGGCATGAGCAATGATGACGAGGGCATCGCGCTCATTCGCGAGGCACTCGATCAGGGCATTACGTTCCTCGACACCTCGGACGCCTATGGGAAGGGACACAACGAGGAACTGGTCGGCAAGGCCATTGCGGGGCGGCGCAACGAACTGGTGCTGGCGACGAAATTCGGCAACGTGGGAGGCGGCGGCGGCAAGGTCGCGGATGGCCGGCCCGAATACGTGGCGAGCGCATGCGAGGCGAGCCTCAAGCGCTTGGGCGTCGACACCATCGATGTTTATTACCAGCACCGCATCGATCCCGACGTGCCGATCGAAGAAACCGTTGGCGCTATGGCGCGGCTGGTCGAACAGGGCAAAGTTCGCACGCTGGGTCTGAGCGAAGCGCGCCCTGAGACCATTCGTCGCGCGCACAAGGTTCACCCGATCGCCGCCGTGCAAAACGAGTTCTCTTTGCTCTACCGGGTTGAGGCCGAAGAGACCTTGAAGACGACCCGCGAACTCAAGATCGGGTTTGTGGCCTATTCGCCGCTCGGGCGGGGACTGATGACCGGCGTCCTGGACGATCCGAAGGGCATGAGCGATGCCGACACGCGGCGCCGGCATCCGCGCTTCGCCGCCGAGAATGTTTCGCACAACGTGGCGCTGGTCCGCAGCCTCGAAGAAATAGCGCGCGAGCGGCATTGTACGCTTGGCCAGCTCGCGCTGGCGTGGTTATTGGCGCGAGGCGACGACATCGTGCCTATTCCGGGGACGAAGCGGAAGGAAAGACTGCTTGAGAACATCGGCGCGCTTTCCGTCAAACTGACCGCTGACGACCTCGCGCAGATTTCCGACTCAATTCCGGTAGGCGCCGCGGCCGGGCTGCGTTATCCCGAGGGGCTGATGAAGAGCCTCTATCTGTAACGGACGTTTTTCCGGCTCGGCCATGCAGGATCGCCAATGCAAACAAGAAAACTTGGCCGTAGAGAATGGTCCGTGAGGCGATCGCCGAAACGATCACGATTATCATCACCACCGGCGTCACAATCACCTGCAGAACATCGAGACCGTCTGCATCGTGGAGTCCCGGGAATTGGACGGCATGAAGCTTAGCGTCTGGTTTCGACAACGTTTATGACTTGATCGAGAACCCAATGCCGTGTTGCTGAATATGTCGAGCAGGATGCACGCCGGATCAGCTGTGCGTTTTGTTCTTAAGAGCATGTAGATCGGCGGTGCGAGTAGCTTGCGATGCGTGGGCAATGATAAGGCGAAAAAACCGCTGTGCCGAGGTCATGTCGCTATAGGTAACGTGGGCGAACAGCGCCTCATTGACCTCCCGCAGGAGGGGAGCTAATCGATTGAGGAGCGTATGGCCCTTATCGGTCAGCTGGACCTCAGCCTCACGTCTATCCAGGTTGCTCTTTCGCTTGCGCACGAAACCTGCCCGCTCGAGCTTGCCAAGCTCGGCCGTCACGTGCGCCGCGGCGACGTGCAAATGCTCCGCGAGGTCGCGTACGCGCGTGTGGGCGCGACGTTGACAATACCAAAGGCCAAGCATCACCGAGTGTTCTGCAACGCTCAGGCCGATATTGTCGGCAAGCCGCCGCCGGAGCTGACGCATTAGGGCGCTCGCGGCGCTGAAGTCGGAAATGAACTCGCGTAATGCGGTGTCTTCGGGCGCAAGACGCGCCACCTTCCCTTCTCGCCGTCTGGTTTTCCCGGCGGCGCCCGAAGCCTGCGATCGACCAGTCTTCGTCGTCATGGCCTTCTCCTTGGGAATCGCTCACCGCTCGGCGAAATGCAAATCCAGGATAGCAATGTCCCATAGCTAATGCTATCATGAAGCACTATGGATTGCGAGCGAGGATGGTCATGCTGCGCAGCGGTGCCGAATACTTGGAAGGTCTCAGAGATGGCCGCAGGGTGTATCTCGGCGGCGAACTGATACGTGACGTGACACAGCATCCGGCGTTCCGCAACAGCGCACATTCATTTGCTGAACTTTTCGATCGCAAGCGTTCTGCCGAA
Source organism: Xanthobacteraceae bacterium (assembly GCA_030039655.1). The sequence continues at coordinate 4,410 of JASHVC010000711.1, forward strand.
TACGTGGAGAAGATGTCGTTCGAAGAGAACGGTCAACGCTATCCGATTTGGTTTCTGCTGCCCAAAACCAAGGAAGACCTTCGGCGTCGGCGCGAAGGGCACCGCCATGTCGCGCGTTGGACCCATGGATTGCTGGGCCGTTCCCCCGATCACGTTGCAAGCTTCGTGGCGGGCCTTGCGCTGCAGCCGGCCCTGTTCGAGGCCAATCGTAAAGGCTTCGGCGACAACCTGGTGGGCTTTTATCGCCATCTGCGCGAGCGCGACCTTTACGCCAGTTATGTCGTGATCGGTCCGCAAGGAACGCGCAATCCCGATCTCTACCAACGTCAAGTCAAGAAGGTTCCTGCCCTGCAGGTTACCGAGGAGAACGATCGCGGTATCGTGCTCAACGGTATGAAGATTTTGGGCACCGGCGCCGTGTTCTCCGACGTGATTTGGGTCGGCAATCTCCTGCCACTTGCGCCCGATCAGAAACTGCAGGCGGTCACATGCGCACTGTCCGCCGGCACTCCCGGCCTGTCGATCTGGGCGCGCAAGTCATTCGAGCGTTATGCGGTCAGTCCGGTCGATAGCCCGTTCTCTTCACGTTTCGACGAATCCGACGCGACCGTGGTGTTCGAAGACGTCGAGGTCCCGTGGGAGCGCGTATTCTTGCTCGACGATCCACAAGTATCGCGAGAGATGTATTTCAGCACGCCGTCTCACGTGATGGGCAACCATCAGTCCCTTGTACGTTTTCACGAGAAGCTTCGGTTCATGCTCGGCATCGCCTACAAAGCCGCGGAGTTGAACGATGTCGTCCATGTTCCGGCCGTGCGTGAAACGCTGTCGAAGCTGGCCGCCGCCGAGGCCGGCTTCGGCGGCATGATCTCCGGGTCGATTGAGGACGCCGAATCGATCCCCGAGGGCTTCGTTCACGTCAACCGGCGCGAGCTGTATGCCGCGCTGTTATGGTGCACCAACAATTACGCAGGTATCGCCGAAACCGTCAGGGAGCTTCTCGGGGCCGGTCCGTTTCAGATGCCTGCAGACTCGTCCTTCCTGTCGGACGCCTATCTCCGCGAAGTGTTCGACACCTACTGGGCCGGTCCGGCAGGAACCGCCGAAGACCGCCTGCGCTTCATGAAGCTCGCCTGGGATTACCTAGGCTCCGAGCTCGCAAGCCGTCACGCCCAGTATGAGAAATTCTACGCCGGACCGCAGTTTGTCCATGCCTTCTATAATTTCGGCAATGCTCCCTGGCGGGATCTGAAGGCGCCGGTGGAAGAAGTGATGGCACAGTTGCCGCTGCCTTCGGTCGCCCGTCCTGCGGCCGAGTGATGCGTGTCGACGGTCCCGCCGGCTTCAGTATACAATGTCACACTCGCCGTACGTCTTCTCGTCCGTCTTAGAACATCGAGGATCCTTCCATGGCTTTGGCTGATGCCGAATTGAAACCGCGCATTCATTACCGCGATGGCGTCAGGGGCTGGCTGAACGAAGTGCAGAAGATCGGCGAGTTGCTGCACGTCAACGGCGCCGATTGGGATGCCGAAATGGGCGGCATCACCCAGATGCTGACCGAGAAAAGCAACAACACAGCGCCGGCCATTC
>JASHVC010000712.1 GCA_030039655.1 Xanthobacteraceae bacterium
CGCTGGCCTGGATCGATGAGCGGCAGCGTGCTGCGCCGGCTCAGCTCACGCGCGAGTTCGCCGGCGAGCATTTTGGCGATGTCGCCGTACTCCTTGTCCTCATGGCCGAACATGTATTCGGCCACGCCGCCCGAGAACGTAATCGCAGTCGGCGCGCAGGGTCGCGGCAAGCGCTCGGTGAGCAGAAGCGATTCTCCCAATCGGTCCAGCGGAGCGGAGAGAATGAAATCCGCCGCCGCCGCGGCGAGGCGCTGCGCAATCTTTTGCCGCGCGGCCGGGTCGGCCAGCATTTTCGGCGACAGCGTCACGCCCAAATCATCGGCAACAAGTTGCGCTGACTGATCGATGCGGCTCCAGGCGCCGCCGCGGTCCATTGCGAGGAGTCGGCCGCCGACTGCGAATGCCGAAAGACCGACGATAACGCCGCGGTCGATCAGCGCCAGTTTGGTCGTACCGCCGCCAACGTCGGCATGCAGGATGCAGGCATCGCGAACCTTGGAAAGCGCCACCGCCCCGGAACCATGGGCGGCGAGCCGGCACTCAAGCTTGTGGCCGGCTGTGGCGCACACGAATTTCCCGGCTTCGCCGGCAAACAATTCGTCGATGGCACGGGCATTTTTACGCTTGATGGCTTCGCCGGTCAGGATGACCGCGCCGCTGTCGATTTCGCTCTGGGCGAAGCCGGCGTCGCGGTAGGACCGGCGAATGAATTCGCCGAGCGCGAACGCATCGATAGTTTCGTCGGGCAAGAACGGCGTGAGCAGGATGGGCGAACGCCAAACGATCTCACGGCCGATGACGACGAAGCGGCTGGAAAGCCCTTGCGACTGCCGCTGCAAGGCGACCTTGGCGAATAGAAGGTGCGAGGTCGAGCTGCCGATATCGATGCCGACTGTCTTGAACTCGATGTTTTCCTGGCTCCAGATCGAGCGCGCGATTTCAGCCCGCTCGGCCTCGGTCATCGCGTGTTCGTGGAGGAAGTCAGTCTCGTGCATCGCACGGCACAATGCCCGCCGCGCCGGCACTGATCAACGGCCGGATTGAGATATTCGTCTGCGAATTTACCAGCTTGCTTTTGCCGGCCGGGTCTGCCTGGCGATCCACCCAGCACGGGAACTCGCAAGGATGCGCTCGCTCCCGCGGCGCTTATTTGCTCACTGAGACGGTGGTTAATCGGCGAGGTTGACGCGGTTAAATTTAGGTTAAATCCAATTGTGCGTTGTTTTCATGGAAGAATGACGTACGGTTCCATTGTTTTCGGAGGCCACATGATTCAGGATTTTAGCGACAGGCGGTCGGCGCCGCGGTCCCGCGTTTTTTTCGGCGGAGAGATTCTGATCGATTCAGACCTGCGCCCGGTCGAATGCCACATAAAAAATGTTTCCAGCGGTGGCGCTAACGTTGTTGTGCAGTCCGGCGAGCTTTTACCCGATCAATTCGATCTCATCATCAGGAAGACCAACCAGAAGCACCGCGCCGTGGTGACGTGGAGCAGCGGGCGTCAGCTCGGGGTTACTTACCGGCCCCAGTCCCGCACCGATGAGAAGTGGTCGCTGGCCTTGATGCTGCAAAAGATGCTGGGCGGAGCCCAAGCCTAAGCGTGCGGCCACTGGCTAGCGTCTGAGCTGAAATGCGACCAGCGCCGCCAGCATGATGGCGCCGCCAGCCGCCTGAACGGGCGTCATGAATTCGCCGAGCAGCGGGATGCTGATCAACGCCGCTAGCAGCGGCTCCAGATTCATGATCAGGGCGCTGCGAAACGGGCCGATGCGGACCGTCGACATGTAGAGTGTCAACACCGCAACTGCAGTGCAGGCACTGACAATGAGCACCGCGATCCAGCCGTAGGCAGTCTGCGGCACCTGCCAGTTCAAGGTGGCGGCGGCCCCGATGGCAAAAACCGCAGTCGATGAAAGCAGCGAATACCAGGTCGTCAGCCGCGGATCGAGCTTTTGTAAGGAGGTGCGGGCGATCAACAAGAACGCCGTGCGGCAGAGCGCCGCTTCGACCGCAAAGGCCAGTCCAACAATCGACAGCGCCCGCGGATAGGCCCCAATCATCAGCGCCAGGCCGAAGAACGCAACGAGCGCGGCGAGCAGCCCCCGCCAGCTCAGGCGCTCCACGCCGAAGATCGCGCCGCCGATCCCCGTCAGCAGCGGGTAGATAAAATACGTGAGCACCGCGATCTGCACGGTGATGAGCTGGATCGCCTTGAACAGGCCGAAGACGATCGCGGCAAACAGCACGCCAAGCCCAAGTGCGATAAGCCGCTCGCGAGGCGTCGCCGGCAGCGGCGGCACACCGATGCGCAAGTAGCAAAGCAAAATTGCGACGCCAACGACCCCGCGGCACAGCGCCAGGCTGAGCACGTCCGAGCCGGCGGCAAGCGCCACCTTCGCGAAAGCATCGCCGACCCCAAACGCCGTTGCGGCAACGATGCCAGGGCCAAGGGCGTGAAGCCGCTCGCGCGCGTTTGCGGACTGCATCGAAGTCAGCTGTGGATCAGCGTGCCGGCGCCGAGTTCGGTGAACAATTCGAGCAGGACCGCGTGCGGCACCTTGCCGTCGAGGATGACTACGCCTTCGACGCCGCGCTCGAGCGCGTCGATGCAAGTCTCGACCTTCGGGATCATGCCTCCCGAAATGGTGCCGTCAGCGATCAAGCGGCGCGCGTCGTCGACTGACAATTGCTTGATGAGCTGCTTCGATTTGTCGAGCACGCCCGGCACGTCGGTGAGCAGCAGGAAGCGCTTGGCCTTGAGCGCGCCCGCAATGGCCCCCGCGAATGTGTCGGCATTGACGTTGAAGGTACCGCCGTTCACCGCGGCGGCAACCGGCGCCAGGACGGGGATCAGCTCACGGCCGAGGATCTGCGTCAGAACGGTGGTATCGACCTTGTCGGGCTCACCCACAAAGCCGAGATCGACGATCTTCTCGATGTGAGAGTCTGGGTCCACGACCGTGCGCGTCAGCTTGCGCGCAACCACCATGTTGCCGTCCTTGCCGCACAACCCTACGGCCTTGCCGCCGGCCTCGTTGATGTAGCCAACCATCTGCTTGTTGATGGAGCCGGCCAACACCATTTCCACGATTTCGAGCGTCCTCTCGTCGGTAATGCGGAGTCCGCTGGCATAGTGCGATTGTACGCCAACTCTCTTGAGCATGGCTTCAATCTGCGGGCCGCCGCCGTGCACCACCACCGGATTGATGGCGGTCTGCTCCAAAAGCACGATGTCACGGGCAAAATCGCGGGCGAGCTCCTCCTCGCCCATGGCGTGGCCGCCGTATTTCACGACCACGGTCGCCTCGTCGTAGCGCTGCATATAGGGCAGGGCCTCCGCCAAGATGCGGGCCTGCTGGAACGGCGTCACCTCCATTGAGAACTCCTCGGACCGGCGAGGCTATTTAGCCGCCACGGCAGCCGCGGGAAAGGGCTTGGGCGAAGAAGCGGACGCTCATCGGCTTCACGCACTCGTCATACAAGGGGCCGCAGGAGCGAACCGGTAAAAACCACTAACTGCGTTCGTGCAGTAGGCGGCTGATGGCGGCTCGCAATTCGGCGATGCCCACGCCGGTTTCGGCGGACGTTGCGATAATGGCCGGATAAGCGGCGGGATGGCGTGCCAACGCACTCTGCAATGCAGTCAGGCGCCCGGCCAAATCCGACGCGGCGAGCCGATCCGACTTGGTGAGCACGATTTGGTAGCTGACCGCGGCCTGGTCGAGGGTCGCGAGGATTTCGTTATCGGCCGCCATCAGGCCGTGGCGCGCATCCACGAGCAAATAGACGCGCGCCAAAGTGGCGCGGCCGCGCAGGTAGTCATGGATGAGGCGCGTCCACGCCGTGATCTTGCTCTTGGCTACCGCCGCATACCCGTAGCCCGGCATATCGACCAGCACGAGGCGCCCCACGGCGGCACCGCTGCCACCGAAGAAAATCAGCTCCTGGGTCCGGCCTGGTGTGTTCGATGTGCGAGCGAGGGCGCGGCGGCCAGTAAGCGCATTGATCAAGCTTGATTTGCCGACGTTGGAGCGGCCCGCGAACGCAACCTCGGGTCCCGCCATGGGCGGCAACGACGCGAGCGAGCCGGAAGCGGCAATGAAGTCCCACTCGCCGGCAAATAGCCGGCGGCCTGCCTCGATCTCGGCGTCCGAAAAATTGCCGCGAATGTCAGTTACGGTGCTCATAGCGTCCAAGCTCCGCGAGCGTGGAACAAAACGAAATTTGCGCGGTTCTCACAGCGCCGAGACGTGTCGGCGCAGCGGCCAAGTCGGCCATCGAGGCCCGCAATCATAAACGCCTAGG
>JASHVC010000713.1 GCA_030039655.1 Xanthobacteraceae bacterium
TGATCGTGGCGCTCGGCGGCGACGGCCTCATGCTGCAAACCCTGCATCGGTTCATGAATTCCGGCAAGCCGACCTACGGCATGCATCGCGGCACCATCGGCTTTCTCATGAACGAATACTCCGAGGCGAATCTGCTCGAACGCCTCGACGCCGCCGACGTCACCGTCATTCATCCGCTAATGATGCGGGCCCGCGATGCGGCCGCCCGGGTGCATCGGCATTATGCCATCAACGAAGTGTCGTTGTTCCGCCAGAGCTATCAGGCGGCGCGGCTGCGGATTCTCGTTGACGGCAAGGAGCGGCTGCCGCAGCTCATCGCCGACGGCATCTTGCTGTCGACGCCGGCCGGATCGACCGGTTACAATCTCTCAGTACAGGGCCCTATCATCCCCATCGACGCGCCTCTGCTCGCGCTCACGCCCATCAGTCCGTTCCGCCCGCGGCGCTGGCGAGGCGCACTCCTGCCCGACCGCGCGAGGGTCACGATCGACGTGCTTGAAGCCGAAAAACGTCCGGTCGCGGCTGTCGCCGACCACAACGAAGTGCGCGCGGTGCGCTCCGTCGAAATCCGCATGGACCACAGCGTAGCCATGCACATGCTGTTCGATCCGGGCCACAGCCTGGATGAGCGCATCCTCAGCGAGCAATTCGGCTACTGACGCACTCGGCAACGTCTGCATGCTTAACCAGGCGTTAACGGCAGGACCATACCTTCCGAGGCGTGAGCCCTATCGACTTCAATCTCCTGCGTTTTCTAGTCGTGGACGACAACGCGCTGAGCCGGCGCGTCGTGCGCACGCTGCTGCATGGCTTCGGCGCCCCTGGGGTCTTCGAAGCCGACGACGGCGCCAGTGGGCTCGAAGCCGTCGTCCATTTCATGCCGGACATCGTCATTACTGATTGGGTGATGCCAAACCTCGACGGTCTGGAACTGACACGGGCGATCCGGCAGGCGGGCCTCAACGCTGATCCCTATGTCCCGATCATCATGCTTTCCGGCTACTCGGAGCCGGCGCGGATCGCCAAGGCCCTCGACGCCGGTGTGACGCAGGTCCTCACCAAGCCGATTTCCGTCCAAGCGCTTTACGACGCCATCGTCACCGTCGTTGCCAACCCGATTGCTTTCCATCGGGACCGGGAGCTGTTCCGCGGCCGCACGGCGGGACAGCTCGGCGATGCGCCCGCCGTCGCCGCGTGAACCAGGAGACCGGCTCAAGTGGCTCAGCGCCCGAATGCAAATACAGCGATCAGCGACGACCCGGCGCACGAGATGACCGTGCAAATGCGGCGGCTGGCGGAATCTGCCGTGGCGATGAGCGCCGACGATCCGGTCGCGCGCGCCGAGGCGGCGCTGGCAAAGCTTTCGCGTGATTTTGGCGCTTGGATGTACGAGGAATGCGAGCGCCTTGAAGGGGCGCAACAGGACACGGTCCGGCTCGGTCTGACCCAGAAGACGCATGGCCCGCTGTTTCGCGCCGCCCACGACATCAAGGGCGAGGCCGCGACCTTCGGCTATCCGGCTTTGGCTGGCGTCGCGGACAGCCTCTGTCGGCTGCTCGAGCACACTCCGCAATTGACCCGCATTCCGATGGCGCTGGTCGATCAGCACGTCTCCGCGGTCCGCGCCATTTTCCGCGAATACGGCCGCAGCGACCTCGCCGAGATGGCCGGCGCGCTGACCACTCGGCTTCGCGACGTGACCGATGAATTCCTCGAGCACGAGAACAGCTTCCGGCCTGATTATCTCGACAGCATTTTAGCGCCGCCGCTCGTTCCCAGAGCGCCCAGACGCTGACGGGTGGAGTTACGCCGCGACTGGCTGCCTGCGGCTCGGAAAATCCTTCGGCGCCAGTCCGTCAAAGAACAGCCGCGCGTCGTCGCGCGCCGCTTCGGTGACGAAGCGGTGCAACAGCGTGATGAAAGGCGCCAAATCGCCAAACTCGCCGCTCTGACAACGAGCAAGCACGCGCTCGATCATGCGCCGTTTGACCCGCGCGGCGGCGCCGGGCTCGCTTACAAAGCGGCCCTGACGCATCGTCTCAATCGCCTCCTTGAAGGCCGGAAAGGTCGACGCTGGCAAGCCGGTCCTGTCAAACAAGGCACGAACGGCGCTGAGACTTCCGCCATGGATGAGGCCCGACACGCGCCCGGCCGGAATGTCGGCAAGCTCGCCCAGCGCCTCTTCGAACAAAGTGGTTTTGCCCGACACGAGCGCACGAAGGATCAAGCCCGCCGTCAGCTGCCCGCTTCCACGCAAATGAAGAATAATCGGGCGAAGCTCCGCATCCCGCGTTTGCGCCGCGAGCGCCGCCGTCATCTTCATCTTCTCGCAGGCCTCGCGCGCAATGCGCAAGGCGTTATCAACGTCGAGCCATTCGCGGCCGACCGCATGACCGGCTAAGCCTTGGCCGATCCTGGCAACGAGAGACAACCGGCTGTTTGCCGAAAGATCCTTGCGCGCGGCCAGCGGTTCGCGAATTGCTTCGAGGTGACCGTAGTGCTCTAGGATGCGATCGAGCGAGAATGGCTCGATCTCTGCGTCTCTATTGTCCAAAAGAACGAGACAGGCCTCGGCGCTGCCGACCTCGGCGATGGCCGCAGCAACCGGGCGCGGCAGCCCCGCACGGCTGGCGATAGCTGACTGGACCATCCAGGTGCCCGCTGCCACGGCGTCGATCAGATCGACGTCGACAAGAAGCGGCGACAGGGCGAGCACCGGCGCTGCAATCTCGGGACGGTCGTTGGCGAGGGCGTAGACCACGGCTCCAGGCGCGCTCGGGCTTGCGGCGAGCACGTCGGCAAGCGCCCGACGGACCAGCGGCCAGGTGTCGTCGAGCAAAATCAGCATGGCGCCTTCGGCAGCGGCGCGATCATCGGGAGACATATCGGAATAAAGGTAGGCGCGCGCCAGCGCGCCGCTCGCTTCCGCGCGCTCTTCGCGAGGCGCGGTGCGCGTCCATTCGATAAATTGGCGGATGATCATCGCTCGCGCAGCCCCTTCTCGGGTCAGCTCGTTTCAGTTCAGCTACGCGGGACTTAGGGAATTTCTAACTACAAATCTTTGCTGAAGTTACGGAAATATTAAGGCGAGATTTCGATTGTCACAGCGAGCGTTTGGGGCCGCCGACGACTTTCGGGCCATCGTTCCAGGCCGTCCCAATGCCTAAGGCTTATGCTAAACAAAGGCCTAGCAGACAGGGAGGTGCATATGACCCAGCAGACAGCCGTGCGGCACAAGCGCGGCGGGCTTTATTTCGAAGGCTTCGTGCCGGGCGAACTGGTCGAGCACCGCTACACGCGCACGGTCACGCAGATGGACAACATGCTGTTCTCCAACATGACGCTCAATCCGCAACCGCTCCATATCGACCGGCACTTTTGCGAGCAGGAGACCGAATGGGGACAGCCGCTGATGAACTCGCTGTTCACGCTCGGCCTGATGATCGGCATCCAAGTGTCCGACATGACAGTTGGCACGACGATCGCCAATCTCGGCATGACCGACGTCAAATTCCCCCATCCGCTGTTCGAGGGCGACACCGTCCATTGCACCACGGAGGTCATCGGCAAACGTGAATCGAAATCGCGCCCTGGCGCCGGCATCGTCGAGTTCCACCATCGCGCCTACAATCAGGACAACAAACTCGTGGCCGAATGCCGCCGCCAGGCCTTCATTCTGATGCGGCCGAAGTGATGCCATGCTGCTCAACATCAGCCAGATCGGCCAGATCGCACTGCCGGTTATCGACGTGGATCGTGCCGAGGCCTTTTATGAAAAAGTGCTCAGGCTGCGAAAGCTCTACCGCTTTGGGAACCTGACCTTCTTTGATTGCGCCGGTGTCCGGCTGCTGCTCGAAAAGACGAGCCACCCAGAAACTGTGACACATACCGGCTGCATCTATTTTCGCTGCGCCGACATTGCGCTCGCCGTGGACGAACTCAAAAGGCGCGGCCTGTCGTTCGACAGCACGCCGCATTTGATTGCAAAGATGGACGACCACGATTTGTGGATGGCGTTCTTTCAGGATCCCGACGGGCACACTTTGGCGCTGATGCAGGAGGCGCCAAAAGGATATTCCCCAAGGACTGCGGACTAAGCGATGCGCTCCCTGCTCTTCGTACCCGCCGACAGCGCCAAAAAGCTCGACAAGGGAATGACGAGTGGCGCCGATGCTCTGATCGTGGACCTTGAGGACTCCGTCGCGCTCGACGGCAAGGCCCGCGCGCGGCAGAGCGCGGCGGCATTTCTCAAAGACGCCCTTGCCGCGAAGCCGCGCCCCTATCTCTTGGTGCGGGTCAATGGGCTTACCACCGGACTCGCTGACGCCGATCTCGACGCGATCGCCCCGGCGAAACCGGATGCCATCATGCTACCGAAGGCAGAAGGCGGCGCCTCGGTCGTGCATGCCGATGCCAAGCTAGCGGTGCGTGAAGCCACAAACAATCTGCCCGACGGCCACATCAAGATCGTCGCCATTGCCACCGAGACCGCGGCGGCGCTGTTCCTCGCCGGAACCTTCGCCAGCGCAAGCGCGCGGCTGACCGGCCTGACCTGGGGCGCCGAAGATCTCTCCGCCGAGCTTGGCGCACAGGCCAACCGCGACGCGCAAGGCCGCTTCCTCGATCCATACCACCTGGCGCGCGTACTCTGCCTGGCGGGCGCGTCCGCTGCCGGTGTGCCGGCCATAGACACGGTCTATGTGGATTTTCGCGATGAGAAAGGATTCCGCCGCGAATGCGAGGAAGCCTGCCGAGATGGCTTCACCGGCAAGATGGCGATCCACCCTGCGCAAGTGCCGATCATCAACGACGTGTTTACACCGTCGGCCGAGACCCTCGCCCGCGCGCAGGCCATTGTCGAGGCGTTCGCCAAAAACCCGGGAGCCGGCGTAGTCGGCATCGGCGGCGTCATGTACGACCGCCCGCATCTGGCGCGCGCCGAGCGATTGATCGACCGCGCGCGCTCTCCCGCGCGGCGGCCGTAAGCGAACGTCATTCATTATCGCAGCGCTTCTTGCGCGTTCTGCCCGCACGCCAGGAGCGTGGACGTGTAGCGGGGTCTATGAAGATGACAGCGACCGTGCGGCGGGCGTGATGTTTGTACGAGCTTACTTGGACGCAACCCGCGCTCTCGATTTACCCGATGTCCGCGTGGTCGCTTTTTTGGACGATCGGGCCATCGCCGACGAATGAGAAGCGGCCGGCTTATGATGTTGCGCCGAGGCGGCCACGTGAACCTCGTGTTTGCTCTGTGACTTCTTCGCCGTGGCTGACGAAGCTGGCGTGGGCTGCGGTCGCGACGAAGGCAATGGGATAGCCGCCATCATAGCGACCGCTGGAAGCGGCGCGCCGGGCGCAGAATAACTTGCGTACAATTGATCAAGCCGTTGTTGCCACATATCGACAAATCCAGCAGACGTCAGCCTCTCAACGGATTTCCAGATCTCTTTGACGGTCGGTAGGGTATTTTTCCAGATGGCGCGCTTGCACCAGCTTTCGCCCTTTTCCTTGCCTTCCTCCGTCGCGCACATTGACTTCCAGGCGACCCGCTCAGGGTGCGCAACGTGTTCCGCCGCCCCCTGCGTTCCCTGCTGGTGGATCAAGTAGCGGTCATACCG
>JASHVC010000714.1 GCA_030039655.1 Xanthobacteraceae bacterium
TCGTTCGGCGCGGCGCTCGTCGCGCGGCTCCGACAAGGGATAAAGAGAGAGGACGACTGATGTGCTATAGTCACGCCGCCTTGTGGGGCCGCGTTCAGCTTTGACCATGCAGTCAGGAGCGGCGCGACCCGTGACCGGCACTGTCCCGACGGGCCACGGCTGCCCATTCTACGTACGGTTCCGGTGGGGGCTTCCTTCTTTGACTACTTTGAGATGGCGTCCACTGTCTTTGCAAAGAGGGCCTTCGGCATCGCGTAGGCGTCCGCCAGTAACTTATCGATCGCTTTAGCCGGCACGAAATCAACATCGAGCTTGATTCGTTGAGCCTCGGCTTTGAATTGCAGATCTTGCGTGGTCTGCTCGAATGCCGCTACCAGGGCTGCCTTGCGATCGGCGGGAACGTCTGGCGGCGCGGCAAAAGGACGCGACATGGCGAGTGTAGTGACGATAAGCCTTATCAGCTGATCCTGGTCTGGATTCTGCGCAACGTCGTCAAGGGTCGGCACGTTGGGTAACCCCGAATGCTTGCGCAGGCCGATCTGAACGATGACATTGATTTTGTGGTCCCTTATATAATCCGGGTGTACGCTGACGATCGTTCCCCAAGAAATCCCACACGCACCATCGAGTTCGCCTCGCTCGATGGCGAGGAATATATCATTCGTTCCGCGATATCCGCTGACCAGGTTCACCTGGGCCGCGAAGACGTTCTTCATGAATCGTGCGTATATATCCGGTTCGGCTCCAGCGCCTTCGCCGCCCAGGGATGATGGCTTAGTCAGAAAATCCTGCCAGGTCTTGATCGGCGACGACCGCGAGGTGAAACAGACGATAACATCTTGGGCGACGCTTCCGAGCCACGTGAATCTTCTGCTGTCAAAGTTCGCTCCGCTGAGCAAAGGTGCGAGCGGCAAAGTTCGGGAAAATGTTCCGATAACGGACCCGTCCTTCGGCGCAATCGAATAGAGATAATCAACAGCCCGCAAACTTCCCGCGCCGGCCATATTCTCGGGAACGATTGTCGGGTTGGCCGGCAGGTACTTTCCCATGTAGCCGCTGACGAGTCGGCCATATAGGTCGTAACCGCCCCCTACGCCGAAACCGATGACCATCGAGATCGCGTGGCCCTTGTAGAATCGTTCGACGTCATTGGATTGTGCCCGAGCGCTGGGACCCCCAAGGAGTGTCAGACTCGCAACGACGCCCAGGAATAAGAAGTCATAGGCCTTCGCGTTCATGAATCCGCCACTTGGCTGATACGCGCACGTGTGGCCGCCGCAGATTGGGCCGCCTGAGACCTGTCGGCGCGAAGAGTTGCGGCACATCGCTACGGCGCATCCGGGCTAAATGCTCCTGAGGCGTTGCGCTGTATCGACAGTAACGGCGGGACGGCCGGCGCGATGCGCATCCTCGCGCAGCGCGCGCACATATTCCGCTGTCGTTACGTCTGCGTATCTTGGCGGATTCTCCGGTCCTTGACATGTGTCGATGCAGCGCACGACGGTCGTGGCGTCTGGGTAAATGAAGAACGCCGCCGATATACGCGGATCGCTACCGATGTGCAGCGCCCGATGCAGGGTCGAGCTGTAGAGGTCGTTGGTCCACCGCGCCAAAACATTTCCGACATTGACAACGAAGGTGCCTTCCTTCGGCGTCACGTCGATCCACTCGCCGGCCGAATTGCGTGCCTGCAACCCTCCGCTTAGATCCTGCAGCAGCACCGTAAAGGCCGTGTAATCGGTGTGTGGCGAAAAACTCCACTGGGTGGCCTTGAGCTTAGAAGGGTCGACGGGCGGGTAAAAATTCATCGCTAACGTCATATCCGGGTGCTGGTAAAGGCCGTCGAAGTAGTCCTCGGGCAGCGCCAGGCTGAGTGCGAACGCGTGATTGAGCGCCTCAGTCACCCGCTGAAGGCGCGCGATATAACCTTTCATCGTGGTTTCGAACTCCGGGAGCAGTTCGCGGGACGGCCATTGGGTTTTGCCGGCCCTGGCGTCGGCGCGGACTTGCTCATCGGGCTTGAGCTCGCGCGTCACCGAGAATCGCTCCTTAATGTCGACAACCCTGTTTCGGTTCTTTTCCGGGTCCATTCCGCCCGTGCGCACGAAACCCGGCATATCGACGTCAGGTGACAGCACCTTCATCTTTTCGTCGAGCGGCAGGGCGAAGAAGCTCAGCCCCTGCACTAGGACCGCATTGAGCTCCTTCACCGTGAAGCCGTGGCCCGTCACATAGAAGAAGCCGATGTTGATGCACGCGGAGCGGACCGCACGCGCCGTGCGGATCCTTTCCTCCAGTGCACTCTCGTCCATGAACGACGAGAGATCGATGATCGGAAGATTAGAAACCGCCGCGCGCTGCGGATCGCGTGAGAGGACGCGGCTGTCGAAATCCGCGTATGCGCTACGTTGATCGGTTTGAATGACGTCGATCATCGCGTCTTCTCCTGTAGCGGCCGATGCCGATCCCTGGCCGAAGCTGTATTTATTGCCACGGCGTGCGTGCCCAACCCGCGCAAATTCCACTCTGCGATTTTGACTCTAATCCGCGCCCTGCAGTGGGTGTCAAGATCGCCGCCCGGGGCCGATCCGCGAGAGGGTTGGCTCGCTCTATTGAGCACATTGGCGAATTCCAACTCTTGTGATGCTATGCGTATTTCCAGCCGCGCTGGCATCGTCGGTATGATTCGAGGGAGCGGTGATCAATGAGACCACTCGTGTTCGTTCTTGTCAGTAGCATCGTGGTCGCCTTTGCAGGCACGGCAAAAGCGCGAGAATTCGAGTTGCGCGTCGCCTGTTACGGTGGGGTCTTCACGGAGGCTCAGGCAAAGTATGCCGGGGCGTTATTTACTTCGCAGACCGGCATTAAGATTCAATGGTTCAACGGCAATCCAACCGATCACCTTGCCAAGATGATCGTAAGCCGCGGCCGAGTCGCGCCATTTGACGTCGTATATTACGATGATCTCGTTCAGGATGCGGCCGTAAGCGCCAATCTTGTGGTGAAGATCGACCCGACGATCGTGACGAACCTCGATCACTTATACGGCATCGCCAAGCAAAAAGACGGCTACGGTCCAGGGATGAACTTCTATTCGGTAGGGCTGACCTACAATACGAAGATCTTCAAGGACAACAATATCCCTGAGCCAACGTCATGGAACGACATGTGGAATCCGAAATTGGCTGGGCACATCGCTCTTCCCGACATTACCCAATCAACCGCAAAGGACGTCCTGATCGCAACCGCCCGCCTGCTTGGTGGTGATGAGCGAACCGCGGATGGGGCATTTCGCAAGTTGGCTGAGATCCACCCTCTCTATTACTACCAGTCGTCGGCTGATCTTGAAGCCAAGATGTCTGCCGGGGACGCGTGGATTGTTCCCTGGAACAATGCTCGGCCTGCGACCTTAATCGACAAGGGAGTTCCGCTCAAGTTCGTGTATCCAAAGGAAGGAGGATTTGGCCATCAGACAGTGATCGACGTTGTTGCTGGTACCCCACACGCCGAGGAGGCTATGATGTTCGTCAACTACGTCATCGGTCCACTCAATCAGCTTGGGCAAGCTTATGAAGTCCCCTACGGCCCTACCAACAAGTTGCTCGGCGCCGTTATTGGCGCCTACCCCGAGCTAGCAAAGCGGTTCCCGTCTTCGCCCGAAGAGCTCGAGAAACTCTATCGACCAGATCCCAAGGTTGTTAATGCGAATACGCCCAAATGGGTCGATATGTGGAATCGGATCGTCCGGCAATAATTTGTCACGCTCGCGACATTGCCCAGACATTGTTGGCGCCGCGACCGCCCTCTATAAGGGCACCTCAATTGGCGGTATCGTCCATCGTTCTCCGAGAACGAATAATGCGTTATCGTGACTTCGCCGGGCCGAAAACTGTGTGTCTGCAATGGCGGAACATCGGACGCTATCGGCGTGCTTTGCGCATTTTGGTGTGGCTACCTCGTATGGTCAGTTCAGTTTATCGGCTGTCCCGTCGCCGTGCCGCCATCCTCTGTCGATGCGGTCCCCCCGGTGATCTGTGTTGAGGTGAGACACATGCGAGCGGTATTGAAGGCACAGATCAACAACAAGACCGATTCGCCCAGTCGTACTCCTTCCCCACTTATGCTTACCTTCATCGCAACGTTCCACATCAGGGCTCGATGAAATTTTTCCTGGCGATGGTCTCTATTCTTACACGAGAAAGCCTGACAACCCAACCAGTTGGCCTTCTGCGGCCGCGCTCGGAAACAGCCATTGAACTTAAAGGTGAGGTGGACGGCAGCCGCCTCTCTTTCTGTCATTTAGGTACGGTATGACCGTTCATGCTCCCTTGCAGGCGCGATGCAGGGAACGCTACCGCTGACCCGCCTTCTGTCATCTGACCTTGCTCAGAGAAGCCAGTCTTCTGCGGCTGCGTTCGTCGCTGATTTCCGGAAACAAACCTCAGCCGCCGGCATGCTAGAAAAAAAGGGCGTGGTGGAAAACAGCATTCACCGCTGCTCGTTGCCGTGTTTGAACGCGGCGTTTTTACATCGCTTGCGCTCATTGGAAAGTTGTCTCAGGCCTTCAGATAGGAAATAACAAAAAGCATCACAATATTTGAGTCCGTCCTTTCGACTACGAACATACCCGTTCTCCAGCATGTCTCCGCATGCTGCGCAAACGAACGGTTGGCAAGCCGGAACTCTGTCGTTGACCATCACAAAGGTAATCATTGGTTGTTTCTCGCTCGTGCGACGCAGAAACTTGGTGAGCCATCTAACGATGGGGATCGGCGGTTCACTTGCTCCGACGGTGAATGTAGGTGAGCACTGAGGCGACCTGCACGTCGTTGAGACGCCAGGCGAAACTCGGCATCGTCGGCCCAGTCGGAGCGGTGGCTGTCGCCGAGCCCTGCGACCCGAGCAAGACCGTGCGGATCAAGGTGGAAGGGCCGCGCAAGCGCGACTACCCGACGCCGCCGATGCGGATGACCTATGGGCCGACCTTGTTCGCGGAGGCGGCGCGTTGGTTAGGACGTTCGTCTATCGCGTCGTGAAGTGTCACTACCAGGCCAAGTGCGGTGCCGCAAAAGCATCATGCGGGATTAGCTCGTCGGGATAGGCACGCGGCGATGATGAGCATCTTTTCTACCCGTGGATTGTTTCGCCACGCTCGAGCATGGCTACGAATTCCGCAATCTTGCGCGCCCTCGTCTCGGCTTTTTTGACGTTGCCGATTCGGTACAGGATAGCGTAGCGATTTCGACTGTTCAAAGTTGCAAAGAATGTGGACGCCTTCGGGTTGTTGTCCAGGGCCTTCTGGAGGTCGATGGGTACTTCGGCCCGACTCGCCGGGGCGTAGGCGCCCTCCCACCGACCATCTGCCTTAGCGGCTTCGATTTGCGCAAAGCCCGCAGGTCTCATGCGCCCCTCCTTGACGAGCGTCAGCGCTCTGTTGCGGTTCAGCGCCGACCACTTGCTGCGCGATTTCCGTGGCGTGAAGCGAACAAGCCAGTGTCGGTTGTCATACTTTTCCAGCTTTCCATCGATCCATCCGTGACAGAGCGCAGCGTCAATCGCTTCTGTTTTCGTCAGTTTCGCTCTTGTCGCTGCCTTCTTGGCGAACTTAATCCAAACGCCAACCGCATCAGCTGGTTGAGCCGCGAGCCATCTTTCGAACGACCTTCGACCCGCAAAGCCAAGAACCGACAAGCCTGATCGCTTTTCCGTCATAAAGAGCCGTGCTTCTCTATCAACCGGGACCGACTCTGCCCGAATCCGTGTTGAGGTCCACACGGGCAATTGTCGTCTCCGACGCTAAACCGTTCCATGACCGTCCGGTCGCTCGCGCGGTCTCTCTCGCTCTGACATTCCAGCGACGAATCTGCAGAGCGAGCCGCCGATGCCGCGCCGAGCGACACGCGCGCGCGGCGAATTGCGTCGGTGGCTGCCGACCGATGGTGCCGGCGCCGCGTGAGCTATGGGGTCGGTCCGACAACACCCCCCCATCGAAACAAACCGACGATGGGGCGAACACGACGCCCACGGGTCCCGCGGACGGGGCGGAACGGCGTTGGCGGATCCTCGCTCAAGGGCGAGTCCCTGTGGTCAGACCCGAGACCCTCATCGCCCCTATTCGGCTGTGCGCAACACCCCCCGGCCATCGACTCGCCTACCCCGTTGCTCGCGGCACCGCCCCAACAGCCGCTCGCCACCACCGCCGGCACTCCATTTCATGGCGCGCATCGCTGGCGCGCATCGCCGACCACCGCGGGTGTCGTTCGGCGCGGCGCTCGTCGCGCGGCTCCGACAAAGGATAAAGAGAGAGGATGCGTGAGCCCATCGTCGGTCTGTTTCGCGTGGGGGGTGGTTGTCAGACCGACCCCATAGGTCACGCGGCGCCGGCGCCATCGACCGACAGCCAGCACCATCGGCCCGGCAGCACCAACGAAAAAGAACAGCCGCCACCCCGATGCGGGCGGGTCGCTGAGATTCGTCCCGCCAGCTGAAAATGCAGAGCGAGAGAGGACGCGTGAGCCCTATTCGGCTGTGCGCAACGCCCCCCGGCCATCGACTCGCCTACCCCGTTGCTCGCGGCACCGCCCCAACAGCCGCTCGCCACCACCGCCGGCACTCCATTTCATGGCGCGCATCGCTGGCGCGCATCGCCGACCACCGCGGGTGTCGTTCGGCGCGGCGCTCTGCTGAGCGAGCTCGCGGTGCCTCGCCGCCACCAAACGAAGGACCGCCGTGGGCGGGTCGCTCAGATTCGTCGCTGGAATGTCAGAGCGAGAGAGTCCGCGTGAGCTCGACACGAAATTTACAGCAGGTAGCACCGTTTTGTCGCGCGTGGGAAACAGAGCTTTCAATTCCAATCATTTGTACCAACTCTACGCATATTTACGGTCCCACGTGAGCGGCTAACAGCACAAAGCCGGTGACGCTGAACCGCGCACCATGCGCTTATGCCTTCCTTTTGCGGCCACCCTTTATCGCTTTCTCCGGCTCGACCGCATTCATCTAAAGTCTATTTGACGCAGTCAAGTGCGTGAAACTCGCCCTACCAACCATCACGATTGGGCACCACTTTAGTATCATGGCCGTGATCAACTCGGAGAAGTCATCAGTGCGCCCCTTTCGAAAATCTATGATCCGCAGCGCCCAGGTCCTTCTCTCTTGCATTGTGCTGGGAAGTGCCTTGGCAACGGATGCCCTCGCCGCTGAACATGCTGGTCATAGTCGCGGCGCGACGCGAGGGCCTAGCGGACCGATTTTGACCACTCCTTCAACGCTGCCGACGTTCAATCCATACTATCCATACACTCTGCCCCAAGCCCCTGAGACTCCGGTCTCGCCGGCAAGTCCAGGCTCGGTATTTGGAAATTAAATTGAAGCGCCTTTCCTGCTGCCCTGAAGGCCATCATTTAGTATTGAAGTGGTCGTTGCTATCAATGATTCTTGCCGCGTGATTCGATGTTCTTTTAGCGACCACCCCCAATGATAATCTCGGCTGGCGACCTTACGATCA
>JASHVC010000715.1 GCA_030039655.1 Xanthobacteraceae bacterium
AAAGCGGTCGGCGAGCCGATGCAAGATGTCGCGGATCACGGCTCCGGTCGGCGAGGTGATGACGCCGATGGAAGCCGGGAGAAACGGCAGCAACTGCTTGCGCGCTTCGTCAAACAGGCCCTCGGCGCGCAGGCGGGTCTTGCGCTCCTCGAGCAGCGCCATCAGCGCGCCGAGGCCGGCGGGCTCCAGCGTCTCCACCACGATCTGGTACTGCGAGCGATTCGGATAGGTGGTAAGCCGCCCCGTGATCACCACTTCGAGGCCGGCTTCCAGCTTGAGCTTGATGCGCGGCACGGTCTTGCGCCAGATCACGCCGGCGATGCAGGCGCTGTCGTCCTTGAGATCGAAATAGACGTGGCCGTTGCCGTGGTAGCTGACCTTGCCAAGTTCGCCACGCACGCGCACGTAACCGTAGGCGTCCTCGATCGTGCGCTTGAGCGCCGCCGAAAGTTCGGAGACGGTCAATTCCGGCAGATTGAGGCGCGGTTCGTTCATGGAGGCCTTGGCGCGGTTGCTGCGGGCGCTAATGCGCCGCGTCGCAAGGTGCGGTCAAGGCCCCTCCCCGGCTCGGCCAACCTCGCTCTTGCTTGGCCGCGCCGCCATGGTACGCAGGCCACGAGGCGCTCTTCTCCCATGATCATTCGGCCGTGAACATTTTGCTGTTAGGCTCCGGTGGGCGCGAGCACGCCCTGGCCTGGAAGATGGCAGCAAGCCCGCTCGCCGACCGGCTCATCTGCGCGCCGGGCAACGCCGGCATTGCGCAAGTGGCCGAGTGCGTCGCACTCGATACCGGCGACCATCGACGGATGATCGAATTTTGCCGCACCAATCGCATCGACCTTGTGGTGGTCGGGCCCGAGCAGGAACTGTGCGCCGGCATCGTCGATCATCTCGAAGGGGCCGGCATCAAGGCGTTCGGCCCAACGCGCAGCGCGGCGCGGCTCGAGGGCTCCAAAGGCTTCACCAAGGATCTCTGCCGGGCGAACGGGATTCCGACCGCCGCTTATGAGCGCTTCGGCGCGCCCGATCCTGCGAAGGCCTATGTGCGCGCTAAAGGCGCGCCCATCGTCGTCAAGGCCGATGGCCTTGCCGCCGGCAAAGGCGTCGTCGTCGCCCAGGACCTCGCTGAAGCCGAGGCCGCCATCGACATGATGTTCGACGGCGGATTGGGCGCCGCCGGAATCGAAATTGTGGTCGAGGAGTTTTTGCAAGGCGAAGAAGCCTCCTTCTTCGCCCTGTGTGACGGCGAAACCGCCATCGCACTGTCGACGGCGCAAGATCACAAGCGCGCTTTCGATGGGGACCAGGGGCCGAATACCGGCGGCATGGGCGCATATTCACCCGCCCCGAATGTCGATGACACCATGAGCGCCCGCGTCATGAGCGAAATCATCGACCCCACGCTGCGCGCTATGAAGGCGATGGGCGCGCCCTACAAAGGCGTGCTTTACGCAGGACTGATGATCACTGCCGAAGGGCCAAAGTTGATCGAATACAATGTGCGGTTCGGCGACCCTGAATGTCAGGTGCTGATGCTTCGGCTTATGTCGGACCTCGTGCCCGCGTTGCTGGCGAGCTGCGACGGCATGCTCAAGTCATTCGATCTGCGCTGGTATCCGAACGCTGCCCTCACCGTAGTCATGGCGACGAAAGGTTATCCGGGCGCCTATAGCCGCGGCTCGGTGATCGAAGGGCTTGACGCGGCAGCCACAGTCGAGGGAGTCGAAATCTTCCACGCCGGCACCAAAGCCGAGGGTGACCGCATCCTCGCAAACGGCGGACGCGTCCTCGATGTCTGCGCAATTGGCACCACCGTACGGCAGGCGCAAGCGCGTGCTTACGAAGCCATCGCGCGCATCCGCTGGCCGGAAGGCTTCTACCGGCACGACATCGGCTGGCGCGCCGTCGAACGGACGCCGCCCGGTCAGTGATTGGCAGTTAAGGCCGTGCAAAGAGGAGGCAATGCCACCCGACGCGCTTCTTTAAAATTTTAGTCGAATTGTGTGGCCGCTATAGCGCGGCCTTAAAGTGGCCTCCTGCTAAAAACATTCGGTTGTCCAAAAGGAATAAACATGAGCAGCATTTTTGACCCGAATGATTCGAGCAAAGCGTTCGAGGATGCGGCTCGTGCCAAAATCGACAGCAACCTCGATCAGGTCCGCCATATCCTGTTGCTGCACAAGCTTGCGAACGCCTACCTCTCGTCGGCTGCCCGACTGCTCTTCGCCAAGTTTATCGACAACAGAGGTGACGAGGCCAACGACGAGCGCCGGGCGGCGTAACCACGCCGCCATTTTCTTCCAACCACACCCCAAGCGCGAAACTCATCCGTCACTTGACGAGCGCCAGCGGGAAATCAGGTGCCGTTGAGTTCATCACCGGGCTTTGCTTGCCGTCGGTCAGCGCCTTCACCCTCCGGGCGATATAGGCGTCTAGCAGCGCCGGGGTGATGGTGTCGTCACCAGCAATTTTTGCCAGCGCCGACACACCGGGCGAGCCAAGCCCCTCCACCAACGCCTTCGTGAAGGCGCCGTTGCCCCATGACGGGTCCTCCATGCTGACCTGACGCCCGGTCGAGGCCGCAAATACGACGACACCGCGCTCGCTGTGCAGGAAGTCGTTGACCACGTCGTTGTTGTCAAACATCGATCGCCGGCCGGTGCTGACCATCGAGCCGGAATGGCAGGCGTCGAGAAACAGAAGCGCCTTGCCGGCGAG
>JASHVC010000716.1 GCA_030039655.1 Xanthobacteraceae bacterium
ATACAGGCTGCAGACCTTCACGTATTGGACCGGTTGGGCCTTTACAGGAAGATCAGCTGCCTGGCCCGCAGTAACCGCCACCAAACCAGCCGCGGAGCCGAGGAGGAGGCTTTTCACCATCTTCATTTTGAACCTCCAGTGTGTTTGCCGTGATTAGGGTTCTGTGCCCGCCTAGAGGCGCAAAAGCGCATCCCCCCCGTCGAAACTAAGGGACACAGACGCAACAGCACTCTACTGGAAGAGGACTCTTCGGCTTGGGAAGCCGGTGCGGGCCAGCTCAGAAACTCTAGCGATTTACCAACGCTCTCAATGCGCTAAGTTGAGCTTACCCTCTAACGCCAATAGTTTATTTCTACGGGTAGATTACACGCTGCGATTCACTGCACAACGAATAACCGAGAAATCTACAGGCTCTGTCTGCTGTTTCTCGTAAAGTGTTGCGTAAAGAGCACGAAAAGCAGTCGTCGCCGGAATCGGTCGGGACGTCGCGAAGCAATTCCGCCCCGCCTTTTGCCGCGCTGAATCAGCGTGTTATTGGTCAGCAAGCAGCCCTTTGGCGCCGATCCGCCAGCAAGGCCGTTGTCCACCTCTGTCCACGGAGGGATTGTGATTATCCAACGCCCCGAGTTGCTCGCCGGACCCGCTCGGGCGGCGGCCATACCAGGAATTGGGCGTTAAACGTCGCGACTGCCGCGTCCCGCTTGGGAATCGACGGCAAACGATTCAGGCGGCCGGCCTTGCTGATAGCGCTCCCACATCGTCCGGTAAGCCGCCTCGATATTGCGAGCAAACCGTTTGGTGTCGAACAGCGCGTAGGCGGCTCGATGACACGCCAGCTTCGCTTTCAGTGCAGCGATACGAGCCGGATCGTGTGCGAGCCCAAGCGCGAGCTTCTCGTATTCTTCGAGCGAAGGCACGATAAGTTCGGAAAGGCCGATGGCACGATCTAAGCTGGCGGCGACACGCCCCGCAAAGGTCGCGCCGGGACATGTCAATACCGGCACACCGACCCATAGGGCATCGGCGGCGGTGGTGTGGGCATTGTACGGTAGCGTGTCGAGGAACAGGTCGGCCAGCCGAAGGCGGGCCAAGTGATCCGCCACGGAAGGCACTCGCGTTGCGAAGATAAGCCGATCCGGCGACACACCATCCGACTCGGCCTCACGACGCAGGTTCGTCATGGCGGTCGCGCCGACTTCGCTCAACCAGAGCACGCTGTTTGGCGTTGCCCTGAGAATGCGCATCCAGATCTTGAAAATATCAGGAGCGATCTTGAACGCGTTGTTGAAACAGCAGAACACAAAGGCCTTTTCAGGCAAGGCGTATTCGCTTCGCGTAGGCGTCCCTTCCGCGATGCGGCGGCGCGAATCGTTGACCATGAAACTGTCGGGCAGCCACACGACTTTCTCGCTGAAAAATTCGAACTGATCGTGTGGAATCACCATGGAATCGGCAATTATGTAATCGATATATTGTGCACCCATTGTGCCGGCGTATCCGAGGTAATTCACTTGCACGGGCGCCGGACGGCGCGAGAGAATATTTGGCCTGCTGTTTCGCGTGATGCCGTTGAGATCTATTGCGATATCGATCTCAAACTGTTGAATCATCTCGGCTACTTGTTCGTCGGTGCTGAGCCTCACGTCGATAAAGCGCTCGCACGCACCTCTTATGCGACCGACCTCCTCCGACGCACTCTCTTCGGCCGCATACGATATCGCCGTGACTTCAAATCGCGATTTGTCGTGCTCCTCGAATAAGCCCACGATCAACTGTGTCACCGGATGGTCGCGGAAATCGGATGACAAATAAGCGAGGCGAATACGATCGTGCTTATAAACCGTGCCGGACGATAGCGCCGGAAACGAAGGTAGTTGACCAATGTAGCTCTTGGCCGATTGCAGCTGGTCGGCGTGAGAAGATCGAACTGCCAATAGCAACAGCGGCGAGCTCGTCGGCTCCCCGCTTCGGATAGCCGCGAGAAAACGCGAGACGTCGTCGTCCAGACCAGACCATTCGCACAGGTAAAGCTTGGCGAGGAGACGGCGACCTCCGAATTCCCCCAAATCCGGCCGCACCCTAAGAGCTCTGTTGTAAGCCGTGTACGCGTCGTCGTATCGCATGAGAATGGCGCAGATATCCCCGCAACCAACCAGCGCTTGAGCCGACTCGGGATTCAGAGCGAGCGCGTTGTCGTAGGCCAAAAGAGCCTTGTCGTATTGCTTGACCGCGGCAGAAACCTTGCCACGGCCGACCCACGCCTCAACCAGATCAGGCTTGACGGCCAATGCGCTGGCAAAAGCGTCCAGTGCGCTGTCGTACTGCTTGCGCTCGGCCCGTATGTTTCCGCGCCCAACCCAGGCTTCCGCCAAGTCGGGTTTCAATTCCAACGCACGATCATAGGCGGCTGAAGCATCCTCGGGCTGGCGCAACCTAGCGAAGACATTCCCACGCCCATTCCACGCCTCGGCCAAATCGGGCTTTGAGCGCAACGCACGCTCGTACGCGGCAAAGGCGGCTTCGGACTCTCCACGTTTGGCCAATAGATTGCCGCGCTCAAGCCATGCGCCGGCCAAGTCGGGCGCGAGGGAAAGCGCTCTATCATAGGCCGCCAGCGCTTCGTCAGACTGCTCCAGCGCGGCAAGTGCTTTGCCGCGGCCGAGCCAAGCGTCCGCCAGTTCCGGTTTGAGCGCCAGCACCTTCTCGTAGGCGGCGAGCGATTGTGCATGGTTCTTTAGGTCGGTAAGAGCATTGGCTTTATTCAAATAGGCATCGGTGTAATTCGCATTGATCGCAATCGCTTGGTCGAAATCCGCGATAGCCTCTGGGTAGCGCTTCAAGTCCTTGAAGGTGGTGCCGCGATTATTCCAGGTCTCCGCAACGCCGGGATTGATCTTCAGTGCCTGGCCGAAGCACTCTAACGCCTCCGCCGGTCTGTTCATCGCCTTGAGAATAAGACCGTAGTTGTAATGGGTGGCATCGGACAATGCGTTTTCGTCCAACGCGCGGCG
>JASHVC010000717.1 GCA_030039655.1 Xanthobacteraceae bacterium
GGGTCGGTCGCCGTCTTTGGCTCAGAAACCGGCTTGTCCGCTTTCGCAGTCGTCCGCTCGTCCGTCTCTTTCGCCATGGCGGTCCCCTGTGTTTCCTGCAGGATTACTGCGAGACAAGAGGCACCAGCATAGGCGGTGCTCCGCCGCCGCGCCAGCGTCCCGCTCACGGCTCGCGCGCGCGCTTGCGAATCTCGGCAAACGCCCGGCCGGCGAGGCGCCCGAGCTTTTCGGCGGTCGCTTCTGGAACCTTCGGCGGCGCCATCCCGGATTGAAATTCCGCGAACCAGCGGCGGAATTTGGCCAAGTCTTCGGGCGAAAGCTTGAGAATGGCTTCTTCGATGTCTTCGACCTTCATGAGGCAAGGATAGTCGTCACTCCGAAGGAGCGAAAGCGGAATCCCAATGCGGCTTTAGCCTACGCTGCCGTCCCCCTGAATCGTCATTGCCGGGCTTGACCCGGCAATCCATGCTGAGACGCAGCATGAGAAGCTATTGGGTCTACCTACTGGCTAGCCGCCCGCGCGGGACACTGTACGTGGGTGTGACAAACGATCTAATTCGACGCACCTACGAGCATCGCGAGGGCGTGGTCAAAGGGTTCACCAAAGAATACGGCGTCAAGATGCTGGTCTATTACGAACAGCATACCACTGCGATCAACGCGATTCAGCGGGAGAAGAACATCAAGCACTGGCCGCGCAAGTGGAAGGTTGATTTGATCGTGTCGATGAATCCGGATTGGTCCGATCTCTGGGAGGACATTACGCGTTGATCTCAACCGCTATGTTCGCGGAGGGTCAGCATGGACCACCGGGTCAAGCCCGGTGGTGACGATCCTAAAAGCGTCATTGCCGGACTTGATCCGGCAATCCATGTTGCCGACACGTCAGCATGGACCACCGGGTCAAGCCCGGTGGTGACGATCCTAAAAGCGTCATTGCCGGACTTGATCCGGCAATCCATGCTGCTGGCACGTCACCATGGACCACCGGGTCAAGCCCGGTGGTGACGATCCTAAAAGCGTCATTGCCGGACTTGATCCGGCAATCCATGTTGCCGACACGTCAGCATAGACCACCGGGTCAAGCCCGGTGGTGACGGGCCGTGGGTTGAGCAACAACAATGCCGCCTAAACTCAAAACGCCGCGAAGGCCGCCGTCTCTTCGACCGCTCCTCGCCATCGACGGCGACTCCTTCGCCCACCGCGCGTATCACGCCTTGCCGAAGACGATCCGCCGCAAGGGCGACCGGCCGGCCGGCGCTATTCTTGGCTTCGCCAATCTGCTGCTGCGGCTCTATGGCGACGAGAAGCCGCGCGCCGTCATCGTCGCCTGGGACACGCTGGAAGAGGAAACCTACCGGCACGAAGCCTTCCCGGCCTATCAGAGCGGGCGCGAATTCGACGACGACATCATCGAGCAGCTCGCGGTCATCCCCGAGTTCGTCGCGGCGTGCGGTTTCGCCAATGCGCGCGGCGCCGGCTACGAGGCTGACGATTTCCTCGCGGCCGCGGCGGCCGGTGAGGAAAAGCGGGGAGGGCGGATGCTGGTCGCGTCCGGCGACCGCGACTCGTTCCAGCTCGCCTCGGCGCGCACCACCATTCTGTATCCGGTGCGCGGCGGCGGCGCCGAACGTATCGGGCCCCAGGAGGTGCGCGCGCGTTATGGCGTCGAGCCGAAGCAGGTGCCGGATTTCATCGCACTGCGCGGCGACCCGTCGGACAAATTGCCCGGCGCACCCGGCGTCGGCCCCGCCGGCGCGGCGTCGCTGATCCGCCGGTACGGCAGCCTCGAGGCGGTGTTGAAAGCCGGGCGCTTCCCCAAACAGGCGGCGGAGCTGCGGCTCTACAAATCCATCGCCACCATGAACCGCAAGGCGCCGCTGCCCAAACTACCCGACCAGACGCCGACCTGGGCCAAAGCCGCAGCGCTGGCGCGCGACTGGCAGCTCAATGCGCTGGCGGGGCGGCTCGAGGGTCTTGCTGGCGGGGACAAAGCGCCGAGTATTTCGTCGCGGAGAGGGTGAGCAGGCGCATACGAGGATCGCGTTGTGAGCCCCTGAACAGTTCTTGCCCCCAACGTGTCGGCATGGAGACATGGCTCATGCTGGTGGCGACTATTGGAGGGTGGCCGGAGCGAGGCGAAGCCCACGCGACAAAGCAACCACGGCGCCTTTACCCTCGATTATGGGGTCTTTTCCCTTGTTTCGCCTGTTTCGCAACTCTTGGGCCAATTGCTCAATGTGCGTGCTTCGCACTTGTCTGCCGGACAGGCCGGCAATCCACGCAACAGCGCCAGCAGTGTAGGCGACGTTATGTGCTCGCTGTCGGTCGCCGAAGTGAGGGTTCCTTGAGTGTCCCTGACCTTTTGAATGCAGCCGCATTTTAGGTTCGACGTGCCAATCTTGGTCGCCTCGTCCATGAAGACCCAAGACATGTCTGCGAGCCAGAAATTGGCGTCAGTATTGGGAGCCTCTTGGCCACGATCGTCACTGAATACTGCTCCGCGTAAATCAGCTCCCGCCAAATTTGAGCCGCCGAAGTCGGTTCCTTGGAGTCGAGCGTCGCGCAGATTTGCCTGGGCCAAATTTGCACAAGAGATGTCGGAATAGGAGAGATTGGCGCCGGCGGCTTGAACACTTCCCAGTTCCATCCTTTTGAGATTAACGGAATTGAGGGCAACACAGTACGGGAAGAATATCTTGAGCATTGAGTTCAGAGGCGTCCCCCTCCACCAGTGATCGCAATCCTCTGTCAAAAGCTCAATCGCGCCGCCTTGACCTGCGTTGCCCCAATGGTCTGCGGTTTCAACCCAATTGATCGCTGCGCGTAAATTCTCCCACGCTTTATTTTGCCGGTCAGCAATTCGATCCTGATATGAAATCCAGTAGCCGACGATAGCTACGCCGATCGCGAAGATGCCGATCTTTCGGACGTAGCGCGCGCCTTCAGATCTTAAGAGCCGGCAGATGTAATGGAAAACCTTGGACATGCAGACCCTCCCGCCTAACGCGGATGCTACCACAACGGAAGGTTGCGATAAAGGTCACTCTGACGCCGCCGTTCTCTCGGCTCTTAGCAGTGCTCGAGCCGGGCTGCGCTAGCCGACTTCGTCAAGGAACGTATTCGTCGCTTTTGTCGCGATTGCAATCGAAGCAGGTGAGTCTGATGTTGTGTTCTTCAGAGCTTCCACCTTTAGAGATTGGGATGATGTGGTCAAACTCGACCTCATTATCCTTCAAATGCTTCTCGCAGTGTTGGCACGTATAATTATCGCGCCTTACGACCCGCATTTTTACCTCGAAGGAAATGTAACGTCCGTGACGCCGCTCGGTCGAGGTCTCAGTAGATGCCTCGGCAGCAAAAAAGACAGGGCAAATATGACCGAAGACGTTGCATTCGGCTTCGGCAAAAATTTGGGGCACGGTTTCCGGGTAATCGCTCAGATCAAAGCTTTCGACACGCTTGCGAAACCAGGCCCTCCGTGCTGGTTCCAGGAGGGTACGATTGTCCAATTTGCCTGTTTTCAGCGCTTCTAAATACTTTGCCTTGATCCTATTGGCTTCTGCTCGCAGCGCACGCCAGACCTCCGGGGGATAGTCACGCTCGATAATGTCACCTTCCTCGATTTCGTAAGACACGCGGTAGATGTGTATCGGTGGGAGAGGTCCGCCGAGCCATTTGTTAATTTTTTCGTCGTCCGACAGCGCCCTGCTTGCCTCTTCAAGGCGAGATCGATGATCCAGCTCATACCTGGCCTGGCTCAGCAGAAGCTGATCGTCCGACACCCATTCTTCGTATTGCTTACGCGTTTCGTCGGTCAGTTCCACCAACGAGCCCACCAAGTTTGTTTTTAGGCAGCGGTGAAAATAGTCGTTCTGCTCGATCATACCGTCGCGGACGGGCGGGAGGGTAGGAGACTGCTCTACCAATGGACCGTAGGGACAATATTTGAGCTCCCAACACGGCTTGCACACACGACTGGTGCGTTCCTTCCAGTCCCGCTGCACGTCGGCATCGGGCTCGCCCGCATCGTACCCAAGCGCCTTCTTAATACTTGGATGAATTTTGTGTTTCGGCCGTCGCGCCATTGGCGTCCTAATATTGCTACTCCGCTGCCTCAACCCGCTTCTTCTTCGCCGCCGCCGGACGCCGCGCCAGCACGGGCTTGAGAAACTGCCCCGTATAACTCCGCTTCTCCGCCACGATCGCCTCGGGGGGACCGCTCGCGACGATTTCGCCGCCGCCGTCGCCGCCTTCGGGGCCGAGGTCGATGATCCAGTCGGCGGTTTTGATGACTTCGAGATTGTGCTCGATGACCACGACGGTGTTGCCGCTCTCCACGAGCTCGTGCAGCACCTCGAGCAGCTTGGCGACGTCGTGGAAGTGCAGGCCGGTGGTCGGCTCGTCGAGGATGTAGAGGGTGCGGCCGGTGGCGCGCTTGCTCAGCTCCTTGGCGAGCTTGACGCGCTGCGCCTCGCCGCCCGAGAGCGTGGTGGCCTGCTGGCCGACGTGGATGTAGTCGAGGCCGACGCGGTGCAGCAGCATGAGCACGTCGCGCACGCGCGGCACCACCTTGAAGAATTCCAGCGCCTCCTCGACGGTCATGTCGAGCACGTCGGCGATGGATTTCCCCTTGAACAGCACTTCGAGCGTTTCGCGGTTGTAGCGCTTGCCCTTGCAGACGTCGCAGGTGACGTAGACGTCGGGCAGAAAGTGCATCTCGATCTTGATGACGCCGTCGCCCTGGCAGGCCTCGCAGCGGCCGCCCTTGACGTTGAATGAGAAGCGGCCGGGCTCGTAGCCGCGCGCCTTGCTCTCGGACAGACC
>JASHVC010000718.1 GCA_030039655.1 Xanthobacteraceae bacterium
GTCGAAGGTTTCGTCGGAGAACACCACGCCCCAGCCGAAGGTATCGTCGGGCCGGTTGCGCTCGAACACGGTGATGTCGTGCGCGCGGTCGCGCAGCTTCATGCTGATCGCGAAATAAAGTCCGGCCGGGCCGCCGCCGAGGCAAGCAATCTTCATGGCATGCCGCCGTTGTGTTCGAAGCACCGTAAGAATGGCACAGTGCTGAAGATATTTCAAGCTTAAACATTTAAGTTTGAAGCTTTTCCCTGGCCGGCGGGCTGCTCCCTCCGGGGTGATCGGCTCGGGGCCTTTGCGCAATACCTGTGCTGTGTAATATGGCCTTGTAATACCTGCGATTTTGGCGGAACCAGCGAAGGAGACGAGGGCGTGAACGGCAATCCAACGGTCGCTTCGGTTATCGCCGGGGACCTCGCCGGCTACGGGGCGCGCCGCTGTTTCGCCCTGCTCGGCACGGCGAACTTCAAAGTGTCCCACGCCCTGGTCCAGTCCGGCGTCGAAGTGATCTCCGCGCGCCACGAATGCAACGCCGCCAGCATGGCCGACGCCTACGCCAAGGCGACTGGCGAACTGACGCTGGTTAGCGTGCATTCCGGTCCGGGGTTGACCAATGCGCTCACCGGCATCGGCGAGGCCGCGAAAAGCCGCACGCCGCTCGTGGTGCTGGCGGGCGACGTGCCCAACGGGGCGGTGAAGAACAATTTCTACATCGAGCAGGCCGAGATGGTTCGCGCCGTCGGCGCGGTGTCGGAGCGGTTGCACACGGTGAGTTCGGCGCGCGAGGACACGCTGCGCGCGGTGACGCGCGCCTTGCGCGACCGGCAAACCGTCGTGTTGAGCATGCCGCTCGATGTGCAGCACACGCCGCTGCCGACAAACCAGCCGCCGCTGGAATTAGCGGCGGCGCCGGGGCGCCTGCATCCCGATCCGCGCGCCATTGAGCGCCTCGCCGATGCGTTGTCGCGCGCGCAGCGCCCGCTCATTCTCGGCGGGCGTGGCGCGGTGATCTCCGATGCGGAAGGTAAGCTGGTGGCTCTCGCCGACAGCGTCGGCGCGCTGTTGGCCACATCGGTGTGCGGCCATGGGCTGTTCGCCGGCAATCCGTGGTCAGTTGGTATCAGCGGCGGCTTTTCCTCGCCCGTGGCCGATAAGCTGATTTCCGAAAGCGATTTTATTCTCGCCTTCGGTGCGAGCCTCACTCAGTGGACCACGAAAAAGGGCAAGCTGATCGCGCCGGGCGCGGTGGTCGCCCAGGTCGATGTCGACGCGCCGAAGCTCGGCTATCAGATGCCGGTACAGATCGCGCTGCAGGGCGACGCCAAGGCGACCGCCGAGGCGTTGCTGGAAGAGTTGGGCCGCCGCGGCGCGCAGCGCGCCGGTCGCAGAACCAACGCGACGCGCGAGCGCATCCGCGCCGGCGACAATCATCATTATCCGTGGCCGGATGAGTCGAGCGCGCAATACATCGATCCGCGCACGCTGAGCAAGGCCGTTGACGCCATCTTGCCGGCCGACCGTGTGGTGGCGTCGGACTCGGGTCACTTCTGCGGCTGGGTGCCGCGCTATCTGCGAGTGCCGAACCCACGCGCCTCGTGTCTGAGCCATTCGTTCCAGTCGGTCGGTCTCGGCTTGCCCTCGGCGATCGGGCTTGCCATCGCCAATCCCGGAAAGCTCGCGGTGCTGGGCACCGGCGACGGCGGCTTTCTGATGTCGATTGCGGATCTGGAAACCGCCATCAGGCTCGGCCTGCGGCTGTGCATCCTGGTGTACAACGACGCGTCCTACGCCGCCGAGGTGCACTATTTCCGTCGGCAAGGTCTTTCCATCGACATCGTGCAGTTTCCGGAAACCGACTTCGCCTCAATCGCCCGCGGCTATGGCGCACGCGCCGCCACGGTCTGCAAGCCGACCGATCTTGAACCCGTAAAGGCCTGGGTGGCCGAAGGCTGCCCCGGCGTGTTTGTCATCGATGGCAAGATCAACCCCGATCTCGAAGCCGACTGGCACGCCGAGCATTTTCCGTCGTAATCTCTGTCCGGACCGGCGGCTGATCGATGCCTACTGACAGACAAACTCGTCCGGTTTGGCCGAAGCCGAACTCCGGTGCGGCGACACCATTCTTGTGGATTGACTGGGCCTGCCAATGGATTGCGTACTTGGCGGGTAGCCTCGCTGTATTTCGGGTTTTGGAATACGCCGGAAAGCTCACGGTTTTGGTGGCACTGATTGCCTGGATCGCGGATTATCCCCAACGACAGCAGGCAGCCATTCAAGGAGCATGGTCGATCGTCAATACCAAGGGCGGAGGCAGGAAGGCCGCGCTTGAGTATTTAGCCAGCCATCAAGTTGACCTCAGAGGAATGTACGCCAACAGCGGTTTTTTGCGGGCATCGTTCTGAATGGCCGCGATCTGAGCGGGTCGGATTTGATACACGCGGATTTCGAAAACGCCGACCTGCAAGAAACACAGTTCCAGAATTCGTTCGCTGCAACCGACTTCAAAAACGCGAATCTACGCGGAGCCAACTTTCAGGGTGCGCAGTTATCGTGGACAGATCCAGTGACCACCTTTGACGGTGCGCAAATCGACGGCGCCGACTTTCGAAGTACGGTGATTCTGCCTAAACCCGTAATTGATGCGTCGCCGTTACTTAAAAGCTTTCTCGCAGCCAAGGGGTGGCAGACTGCAAAGTTTGACGACAATCTTCACGCGATGCTTCTTCAATGTCTGTCGAAGCAAGGCGTTTGTGCGCAGTCACAGTAAAGCTCTCGTCTGCGAGTGAACGGAGTCGCTGGAAGCTGCGCTTCACGGAGGAGACAATGGCGGCTTATGTCGCGCGGGCGGTGCTGGTCGCTTTGATCCTGCTGACGTCATTGGCGGCAAGGGCAGATGACAAGCTCGAGGTCGGGCTGGTCGGTGCAATCAGCATGACGCACTGGCCGCTGCTGGTCGGTTTGAAAAAGGGCTATTACGCCGCCGAGCACGTCAACCTCGACCTTATCCATATTCAATCGAGCGGCGGAGTACTTCAACAACTCGCGGCAGGCTCAATCGATGCCACTGTGTCTGCCGCGCTCACCGAACCTATTTACGCGATCAGCAAGGGCGCACCGATCGGGCTCGTGCGCTTGGAGATTCAGCTCCCGCCTTACGCAATCGAAGCAAAGGCGCAATACAAGACTTTGGAGGTTCTTCGCGGCAAAACTATCATGATCGACGCGCCTACGGGCATCACCAAAATATACGTCGAGCGCATGCTGGTACCGCGCCATGTCGAGCCGAGCGCGGTCGATTACGTCTATGCGGGCGCGACCGGTGCGCGTTTTAACGCGCTTATGTCCGGCGCAATCGATGCGACGATCCTGCTGCCACCATTCAGCATCAGCGCCGAGGAAGCGGGCTACAGCAATCTGGGGCTGGTGGCCGACTACGCCAAAGACCTGCCGTTCACCGGGGCGGCCGTGAACACGAACTGGGCGGCCAAGAATCCCGATGCGTTGCGACGTTTTCTGGATGCGCACAACAAAAGCGTTCAATGGTTCCTCGATCCGAGCAACCGGCAAGAGTCCATCGACATCATGGTCGAAGCCAGCAAACTCAAGCCGGAAGTCATAGCGAAGGCTTACGATTTTCTAAGAAGCCGTCCCTTTTTCGAACCGACCGGGCAGATATCCAAGACCAAAATGGCCGCGCTCCTGGCTGCCGTTAAGCAACTCGGCGATTTCCAGGGACCGACGGATGTTGAGCGCTATGTGCTTCCCGGCATTGCTCAGTTGAGCGATTGAGGCCCGGCGCGGCGCGGCGGTTGTCTTCGCCCTAGAGATTCCCGCCGATCGCCCTCGCTGGCAGATAATGCAGCACGCGGCGTTCGATGATGATCACCGCCAAATAGGCGATGGCGCCGACGAAAGTCAGCATCACGATGGAGACGAACACCAGCGGCGTGTCGGCCTGGCCTTCGCCGAAGGTGAGCAGATAGCCGAGCCCCACGTTGCCGCCGACCAGTTCGCCGACGACTACGCCGACCACGGCCAGTGTCGCGCCAATACGCAGCCCGGCGAACATGGGCGGCATGGACGTGGGAAATTCGATCTTCCAGAAAATCTGCGCGCGCGTCGCCTTGAAGGCGCGGGCGAGATTGATCAGATCAGGATCGACGGTGCGCACCGCCGTCAGTACGTTGACCATGACGGGAAAGAACACGATCAGGATGGCGACGAGAATCTTCGGGTAGACCGTAAAGCCCATCCAGAGAATGAAGAGTGGCGCGAACGCGACTTTGGGCGCGATCTGCAGCGCCAGAATGTAGGGCGAAAGCGCAAGCTCGGCGGTCGGCGACATGCCGAGCGCATAACCGAAGAAGGCGCCGAGCAGGCTCCCAAGAATAAAGCCGGCTAGCACTTCGCCGATGGTAACGAGGGTGTGCAGCAAAAGATGATCGACCTTCCACGCGAACACGAATTCATGCGCGACCGTCGACAATGGGGGCACGATGAAGGATGGCACGCCGAGCAGGCCCGGGCCCCATTGCCAGGCGGCGAGGAAGACGACGAGCAGCGCCACGCTGGCGCCCGCACCTTTGCGCATAGCATCATTCATGCGGCACCTCCCGGAGGCTGCTGCTCCAGGGAGGCATGCGCGATATCGAGGCGGTCCATCAGCCGCGCCACATAGGCGTTGACCTTGGTGTCAGCGCGCCGGGCGATCGGGTCGTCCCGCAGCGGCATGTCGATTTTGATTTCGTCGACGATAGTACCGGGTCGCTGGCTCATAACCAGCACGCGATCGGACAAACTCACCGCTTCCAACAAATCGTGTGTGATGAGCAGCGCGGTCTTTTGCGCCTCGCGCAGGGTCTTTGCCAGATCGCGCTGCAGTACGATGCGGGTCTGTGCGTCGACGGCGGAGAACGGTTCGTCGAGCAACAACACGTGCGGATCGACGGCCAGCGTCCGCGCTAGCGCGACACGCTGGCGCATGCCACCCGACAATTGATGCGGGTAGTGATTGGAAAACTCGGCGAGGTTGAACTTTTTCAACAGTTCTTGCGCGCGGTGCTTCCGTTCGGCCGGCGGCACACCTTGGATCTCAACGCCGAACATCACGTTCTCGACTACCGTCCGCCACGGCAACAGCAGATCCTTCTGCAGCATGAAGGCGACGTGGGCGTTTGGGCCCTCGACACGCTGGCCATCCACGTAAGCCTCGCCTTCACTCGATGCGGTGAGACCTGAGCCGATATTGAGCAGCGTGCTTTTGCCGCAGCCGCTGGGGCCAATCAGCGAGACGACCTCGCCGTCGGCAACGGCGAAGCTTACGCCACGCACGGCCGTGAGCGTGCCGTTGCCGCTGCGCTCGGCGAAACGCATGGTGACATTGCGGTATTCGAGGCGTGCGGCGTCAGGCATGAACAAATCGACCGTTAGATCTCTGTTGGGCCGATTGCGTGCTCATCGCCGCCCAGATAATGTTGAGTATAGTGGCAAATCCCGGGATCGCCGATAGGGCAGGGCCGTTGCGGCATGTTTGTCGCGACGCCCGCGCACAACGGAGTCATCATGATCGTTCTTGAAAGCAAAACATTGTCGCGCCGGAGCGTGCTGCGGGTCGGAGCAGCCATCACGCTAGCTGTGTCCGGTCTGTCGTCAGCGGCGCGGGCGGAAGAAAAGATCACTTACCTTTTCCCAGCGCCGCCGCTGCTGCCAGCCTTCGGGCCGATCCGGCTCGCCTCGGGCAAGGGCTATTTCAAGGACGCAGGCCTCGATGTGAGCTACGCCACCGGCCGCGGCGGCGTCGATGTGGCCAAGGAGGTGGGCGCCGGCAATGCGCCGCTCGGCGGCATCGTGGCGGATGCGCCCATCGTCGTGCGGCAGAACGGCGTGCCGGTGAAGATCGTCTGTCTGTTCGGCGGCAAAGGCTTCATGCAGCTCGTCGTGCGCAAGGATTCGGGCATTGAGAAGCCGGCCGATCTCAAGGGCAAGACCATCACGGTCATGTCCTTTCAGGACACGACCTTCTATGCGTTGCTCGGCCTGCTGGCGAGCGCGGGGCTCTCTCAGGGCGACGTCGATATTCAGTCTGCCGGTCCCGTCGGCGTTTGGCAGATGGTGGCGACCGGGAAATCGGTGGGCATGGCTGGTGTCCCGGATTGGATTCCGCCGATCGAGGCGGCCGGTGTTGCCGTCAACGTGCTGCCGACC
>JASHVC010000719.1 GCA_030039655.1 Xanthobacteraceae bacterium
TTGCGAGTTGGCGGCCAGAGACCGGTCTTGTTGCCTCGCCTCCGATCGGCTGCCGGCCGCAAGGGTTCTGGGCCGAGATCGAGTGCGCGTTTCTGAACACCTATCAGGCGCGCTGGCAGTATGTGGCCGACACGCTCGGGTTTGGCTTTGCCCAGGGAAAGACCATGCTGTGGCGGCGCGCCGACCTTGAACGCGTCGGCGGAATTGCCGCGCTGGCCAAGGAAGTGGCCGAAGACGCCGCCGCGACCAAGGTCGTACGCGGTGCCGGGCTCAAGGTGCGGCTGGTCGATCAGCCGTTCCCTCAACCGCTGGGGCGGCGTACAGCGGGGGAAGTCTGGAATCGGCAGGTCCGCTGGGCTCGGCTGCGCCGCGCGAGCTTTTTTCTCTGCTTCCTGCCGGAAATCCTCTCAGGCGGTATTTGGCCGATGATTGCCGTCGCCATTGTTGCCCACGGCGTCGGCCTGTCGCCCCTCCCGATCGCCGCAGTCTTTGGTGCCTTCTGGTATGGCGCCGAAATGTTGCTTGCTGCCGCGGCCGGATGGCCCGTGTCAGCGCTCTCACCCCTTTACGGGCTGGCGCGCGATCTGCTCCTGCCGCCGCTCTTCTTCAGCGCCCTGGGCGCCAATGACTTCGTCTGGCGTGGCAACGAAATGGAAGTCGAGCGCATGCGGCCGCGCGTGGCCATGGCGCGCGTGCGGCAGATCGCACAGGGTAGCCGTAGGCGACTGCGCTCCATTCGCGCCCGAGCGCTAGCGGCAGCTAACCGTCTGCCA
Organism: Xanthobacteraceae bacterium; assembly: GCA_030039655.1. The sequence goes on from JASHVC010000719.1 coordinate 774, forward strand.
TCGCATCCTGCGCCGCGCGTTCGGCGATCGCCTCGATAGCCCCACTATCATTGGGAAAGTCCGCGGCGATCCAGGCTTCCTTGGCGGCGCGCATGGCGACGCCGAGCGCCGGGCCTGCGGCTAAGCCGCGGCTGACGAAGTCGGCGGCCTTGAGCGGAAATGCGGGCGCCGTCCAGCGCTGCGGCAATGACGCAAGCGCTCTCCATTCGCCATCGGCCGCGCCGGCACGCGCGCGCGACCAGGCGAGCAGCACGCGATCGGCGAACGATTGCGGACCCAAACGATAAAGCAGCGCGCGCGCGGCTTGCTCGCCGGCCGACGGCGAAACCCGCCACCACGGCTCCAGCGCCATAAGTCGCTCGGCTTCGGCATTGCTGAGACGCAGGCGCTGCGCCAGCCTCTCGGCATCCTCGCTCACCACCACGCCCAGCGCGCCGAGCCGCCGCACTGGGTCGGCATCCATGCCAAGCGCTGCTTCAATGTCGGCCATTTTGGCGAAGTCGGCCACATAAGGCACGCCGCCCAAGACTGGCCCGAGGATCCCACTCTCGGCCATGACCGCGAGCGTCGACGCGGCGCGTGGCGCGACGAAAAGCTTCAGAAGCTCCATGCGCACCCGCTCACGCGACAGTGTGTCGAGACCCGCGCGCGCCTTGATGCACGCCAGCAAACCTTGCGCATCGGGCGGTCCACCAGCAAAAAAAGCGTGAAAGCGAAAGAAACGCAGGATGCGCAGATAATCCTCGGCAATGCGTTGTTGCGGATCGCCGATGAAGCACACACGGCGCGCGGCGATGTCGTCGAGCCCGCCGACATAATCGAACACCGTGCCGTCGGCGGCTGTGGACAGCGCATTGATGGTGAAATCGCGCCGCTCGGCGTCGGCACGCCAGTCACGGCCGAACATCACCCGTGCGTGGCGGCCGAAGGTTTCGATATCCTGGCGCAGCGTCGTGACTTCAAAGGGATGGCTGTTGATGACCACCGTGATGGTGCCGTGCTCGATGCCGGTCGGAGCCGCTTTCCAGCCCGCGGCCTCGACCCGGCGCACCACCTCGTTGGGCACGGCGGTCGTCGCCACGTCGATCTCGCCGACAGGAAGGCGCAACAACGCATTGCGCACCGCGCCGCCAACGACCCTCGCCTCTTCGCCATCGCGATTGAGCACCGCCAAGAGGCGCGTGACTTCGCCGTCTTTCAGCCACGCGGCATCGCCGAGCTGCGCAGACATGGTCACTTCTGAGTTTTCCCCGGCACAAACTTTCCATTCTCCACGTGCGCCGGCACGTAAGTCGAGCCGGGCGGCGCGCCCGAGAATTGCGCCAGGACCAAAAAACTTGCCACCACCAACAAAAGCGAGACGATGAGCAATGCGGCTAAGCGCGGCGGCGTCCACGCCTTGGGCTGCACAACGCCGACATTGGTCGCCAGGAGAAACAACGCATAGAGAACGAACGGAACGAGGAACAGCCCGATCTCGATGGCGATCTGCCTGATCATGCGCCGTAAACTCGCTCGTACAGATTGCGCAAGATACCCGCCGTGATGCCCCAAATGTAACGGTTCTCGAACGGCATCGCGTAATATTCCCGCTGAATGCCTTTCCAGTTGCGCGTCTTGCGCTCGTGATTGGCCGGATTCATCAGGAATGCGAGGGGCACTTCGAATGCTTCGGTAACCTCGCTCGGATTGAGCGTGAGCGCGAAGTCCGGCTTGACGCGGGCGACCGCCGGCAGAATGCGGAAGCCCGAGAAGGTCAGGTAGAGATCCAGATAGCCGATCGGCGCGACCAGCACCGAGGCGAGTCCAACTTCCTCCCTGGCCTCGCGCAACGCCGCGGCCACCGGGCTCGCATCGTTCGCCTCGATCTTCCCGCCCGGAAATGCCACCTGCCCGGCGTGGCTCGCCAATTCGGCGGTGCGTTGCGTGAGCAGCACCATGGGTTCGCTGCGATCGATGACCGGCACCAGCACCGATGCGGGCCGCGTCGCGCTCACGCCCGCGCGCTCCCACAGCACCGGATCGAGATCAAGGTCGCCGCGGCGGATGCCTCGCGCGGTCGGGTCGGTCAGCGCCGGCGGCACGTCGAGCGTCAGGCGCTCCCTCGCCCGGTCAAAAAAATCGCGGCCGAAAAAATCTTCGGCTTGCTGCTGCGCCGTTGCGCCGCTTTCGTTCAAGCAAAATCCCTCACCTGCTCGGCCGGCGCCATCGGGAAGAACTTGCCCATCGACGCTACACCGAACATCGCCCTGCCCTCGAGCTCATGCTCCTCGCCGAGTTCCACCAAATCGAAAAACAGCGCTCGTGTCACCTTAGCCCAAAGGTCGCGGCGCACATGCAGGTAGGGTTTGAGGCCGCCGGTACCGGCTTCAGGCTCGAAGCGCAGCGCATGGTCCGGCCCGCACACGACCCAATCGTCCACATTGGTGCGGAAGTTCAGTACACGGCCCGCCGGGCCCTGGCTGATCTTCAGCTCCACGGCGAGAAACGGAACGTCATCGACACGGATGCCGCACTTCTCGACCGGCGTGACCAGGAAATACTTGTCGCCCTCGCGCTTGAGC
>JASHVC010000720.1 GCA_030039655.1 Xanthobacteraceae bacterium
AAACCACGGCTGCGACGAGGCCTATCATTTTGCTGACGTTGCGATCCAACACGACGGGTACAGCCGAAGCTACGTCGGGACCAGCGACCACGACATTGTCAGCACTATTAACGCGGCGATCATGGTGCTGCAGGACCAACCGGCTCCGCCGCCCTTTTCCATTCGCGATAAAAGGGAAGCGCTCTTCATGCTGGCACACTTTGTCGGCGATCTGCACCAGCCGTTGCACGTCGGCGCCATCTATCTCGATCCTAATGGCAAGCCTGTAAACCCGGACCAGGGCGGACTAGATCCCGCAACTGAAACTGCGGGCGGGAATTCAATCGATGACCCGGTGGGGGGCCAGAACCTGCACTACGAGTGGGATGAACTTCCGGATGGCCTCGGCGAGACGGGCAGTCCTGAGATGGTTGAGAGGGCGCGAGCGGTGGCGCCGACGCCAGGGCCGATCGAAACCTTCGCGGCGATCTGGGCCAGTGATACGGTCGCGGCGTCGCATATCGCCTTTAGTGGACTAATGTTCACGGGAACGGGCCCCAGCCAATGGACTGTCGAGTTCGCGGATCGGGACGCCTACTGGGCCCATATGACCGACGACATAATGCCCGACCAACTGGCGAAGGGCGGCGCCCGCTTGGCGCAGTTGCTTAACGCCATCTGGCCATCCACCACGTCCGCCCCGGTCGTCAGGACAGTCACGACTTGCTCTACCATCAATGTTTGCTACTGCATTACCGCCGCCAACCGCGACGCTATCAGCGCTAACGTGGTGCGCGTGCGTCAGCACATCGCGGACCAGCACGCGGAAGGCAAGATGATCGGCTATCTGAGTATCCCGCTCTCCACGGCGGGAGGCGGCTATGACGGCGTGAATCGAGAAGTGGCGGAGCAGATCAAGGAGCCGCTCCAGCAGCGCTTCGGCTCTGCTTCGGTGTGGATCCTGAATCCAGGTGCCGAAGGCGTCCTACCGGCCGACGCCTCGGGTGCTGATTACATGTACATGTGGACGCAGGTCCTCGAAGGCCGCGGGGGCTTCGGCGAGGATTTTGATTTCATTTATTTCGCGGGACCCAGTGACTTCGCGCGCTTTTTCGGTCTCACCGGCAAGGGCGACGCCGAGAGGATCGATATTTACTTCGACCAGCGCCTCGCCACTGATACCGACCTTATGAAAGCTGTAGATGCACACAAGCTTAGCAAGCAAGGCTTCCGCAACTACTATGCGCTTCGCGCCTCAGTTGCGTTCAGTAAGGGCTCGCACGATGAATGGAACATCGCGCACCTACTCAATGAGCGTCGCCGCGCGTCAGGCCAGTTCGAGATACTCAATCAGATTGCCATTCTTTTCGACGGCCACGGCGTGACGCCCGGAGGATTCGAGGGAACCGTGGCGAGCGGCTACGTGGGAAGTTGCAGGTAGAACCTCGTTGCCTATGAGCGCCCCGGCACAAAGCCAAGTGTCACATGTCGGCTTTGGTCGCTGTTGAGCTGACGAAGGACGTCGACCGAGCGACCGAAAATGTCGTTCGCCCACGCTTCGACGAGCTCCGCCCATAACTTACCGCACCGCAACCTGGCCTCAATATCGAACGACGTCGTCCGATGCCATCAGCCAAGGAGTTCTATCGCCGGCGACATTTCCACAGCGCCTATTCGCCGCCGCTTCGGCAAGTATAAGTTGTGTAAATTTCATGTGAGTCAGCGTAAATTCCGTATAACTTTCATTCTCCATCGTGGCCGGGGCATCTGATTGTCGACATTCCAGCCGGATTGGCGCCCGAGGTGTAGGCACGGCGCACAAGCCCTCACCCCAGAGCGGCTCGGCCAGGATTTTGTCGTCGAGGGCAGGCCAGGCGGAGCGCGACGATGCATCCCGCCGATTCCGTAGAAGAACAATATACGCGACACTCTTATCCCGAGCCCGGGAGTGACATCCCGACTTGGCTGAAATCGTGGAATTATAATCCTTATAATCCTGATCGTAATGAAGCGCTTTTCTGGCCGGAAGGACGGCCGCGACCGGATTTGGAAGTACTGGTCGCGGGGTGCGGAACAATGCAAGCAGCGGTCCGCGCGTTCAACAATCCCCAATGCAAAGTTACCGGCATAGACTTTTCCCAAACGAGTATCGCTCACGAAGAGCGATTGCGTGAGCGACACAATCTAAAAAATCTAACATTGAAAAAAATGGATTTACGGGATGCGGCCAGACTTGGTTCGTCCTTCGATCTGATCGTTAGCAGCGGAGTGCTCCATCACCTCGTCGATCCGAATGAGGGCTTGCAAGCGCTGGCGTCGGTACTCGAGCCTTCCCACGGTGTTATGCTAATCATGGTATACGGGCGCATGGCGAGAACTGGAGTTTACGCGCTTCAAGATGCATTCCGCAGGATGCGGGTTCCTCAAACGGCACAAGGCATCAAGTTTGTTCGTGAAACAATTCAGCGCTTACGAGCCCGCCACCCGGCCCGATGGTATTTCGACATGTCGCCGGAGATGAATTCCGACGCAGCAATTGTGGACACCTTCTTGCATGCGCAAGATACCGCTTACAGCGTTCAAGAGGTGCTCGATTTTGTTGATAGAAATAACCTTGTGTTCAAGGGCTGGCTCGACAGTGGCATTTATAATCAGGACTGGGAGGGGCTCGATCCAACCATTTCGGAACGCGATCGGTGGTCGGTTATCGAAAATCTCACCGCGCAGATCGGGCAACACGCATTTATGGTAAGTCGGCCAGAACGCGATCGCAGAAGCAATGTCAATCTCGATAACGACAATTGGCTCGATTATTTTCCGGTGCGGCATCCTGATTTGCAGCCATCAGTTTTTCAGGCAAACAAAGGAGTCCGCGGCGAATATGAATTTGCGATGTCGGCCCTGGAATGTGAATTATTGACCGCGGCCGATGGCTCGAACACGATTGGTCAAATATTGAACCGCAAGGCTTTTGTTAAAATGGCCGCCGGCCAACGTCACAACCTGAGCAAGGAGTTTTTCAAGCGGATGCGGCGACTCGGACATGTGTTCTTTTCACTCGTGCCATTGAGGCATCAAAATGCCGTTTCCGCCCAACTTTAGCGAAGTTTCTCCGTTGGACTCATAAAAACCCTAGTAGCGATCGAGTGCCTGCAACGGCTTAGCGTTGATTTCGGGAGAACAATCATCAACGCGAGATCATCGGCTCAAATTCTTCAGTTCATCCGGTCAAACTTTCCGCTGGCTCCGGCCCCTTCCATACCCGAGATCCTTTTGCACCGGGCCGGATCGAAGAGCGGCCTGTGGCGTCTCGCCGAGATGGATCAAGGCTTGGCCACGCCATACTGGGCGTATCATTGGGGCGGCGGGCTAGCGCTGGCGCGCCACATTCTGAACCATCCCGAAATCGTTAGCGGACGTCGGGCGCTTGATCTCGGCGCGGGCTCGGGAATTGTCGCTATTGCGGCGGTGAAGGCTGGAGCCAAAAACGTGATCGCTGCCGACGTCGACCCTTACGCCATTGCTGCGACGGGCTTGAATGCAGCGGCGAACGGGGTTGCGGTTTCGCCCTTCTTTGGCGATCTGACAGGAGGGACGTTGCCTACGGTAGATTTAGTCCTGGTTGGTGACCTTTTTTATGAAGCAGAGCTTGCTGAGCGGGTCACGGCCTTTCTCGACCGCTGCCTCGAATCGAAGATTGAAGTTTTGGTCGGAGACCCATGGCGCGCGTTCCTGCCCAGAACGCGACTTCAGCTTCTGGCCGAGTATCCCGGTCCGGATTTTGGACAAGTCAGCCGCGACGAGCAGAAGCCGAATGCCGTTTTTTCTTTCGGGCCCTCCGCAAGCGTCACTGATGCTCCACCTGCACCGTCACGTGAGATAGGGCGCGAAATCGCCGCAGCTGCGCCTGATAATAATCAGGCCCGCGCGGCAGCCGCGTCGCTACCGACACTATTGCGGCCAGATGGCCGGGACCGAGCCGCCACAGATGCAGGTCAGTCAACCGATCGCCATCGGCTTCGATGAGCACGCGCATGCGTTCGGCCATCCCGCGGTCCGGGTTCATGTCGAGCAGAATGGCGCCGGTATCGCGGATAAGCGTGTAAGCCCAGGCGGTGATGACCACGGCGCCGACGAGGCCCACGACGGAGTCCATCCAGGACCAGCCGAGAAAACGTCCGAGCGTTAGCCCGATGATGACGAGAACCGACACCGCCGCATCGGCGAGTACATGAACGACTGCGGCGCGCATGTTGTTGTCGCGCCGGGTGGTCCCGTGCGCGTGCTCGTGTTCGGCAAATTCGACGTTATGGATTTCGCCGCCGTGTTGCAGCGACACGCAGGCCGTGAAGGCGTGCGGCTCCGGGATTTCGTCGACTGATTCCAGATAACCGCTGCGCGAAGTCATGGCGAAGACTTGCCGCACTCCGTCTGGCCGCAGCGTCTCGACTGACATCTCAGCGGCGGCAAGTTCCTTACCCGCGCATGAAAGCCGAAAGCGCGGCGGCACGCCGTGTTCGAAAATTTCAAGAGTCAACGGGCCGGCGCTGGTCTGCAGCGCATGCGCCTGATCGTGGTCGTGGCCGTGAGCGGCGCCGCCGTGCGCGTAACCGTGGGTGTGACCGTGATGATGGCCGCCGCTGAGCAGAAGGACGCTGGCCACGTTGACGATCAGCCCGAGCACGGCAATCGGGATGGCCTCGTTGAAATCGATGGGGATCGGCCAGATGAAGCGGGTAATCGCCTCGTAGCCAATGAGCAGTGCGATCATGGCCAGCACGATGGCGCTGCTGAAGCCGGCGAGGTCGCCGAGCTTGCCCGTGCCAAAGGAGAAGCGAGCATCGTTGGCGTGGCGACGCGCGTAGCTGTAGGCCAGTGCGGCGAGCAGCAGCGCGCTGGCGTGTGTCGACATGTGCAGGCCATCGGCGACCAGCGCGATCGAGCCGAAGATCAACCCACCGATGATCTCGGCCGCCATCATGAAGGTGCAGAGCGCGATCACTATCCAGGTACGGCGCTCGTTCGTCTCGTGGCTCTCGCCGAGAAAAACGTGGCTGTGGTCGCGCGCAAAGGCATCCGTCATGACCGATCTCTCAGTTTGTGCGCCGGGCTCACTTCAAATAGGCGCGCACGACTTCCATCAGATCATCCGCACCTTCGGCACGCTCGTTGGCGGCCAGCGACGGCGCGAAGACGTGATTACGTACGTGGTCTTCGAACACCTCGGCCATGAGTCCGTTGACGGCGCCGCGCACCGAGGCGACCACCTGAAGCACCTCGGCGCAGCCGAGTTCGGCCTCCAGCGCGCGCTCGATTGCTTCCACCTGGCCGCGGATGCGGCGGACGCGGGCCAGCAGTTTGGCTTTCTCGCGGATCGTATGGGTCATGAGTTTTTCCTTGCCTGCCCGTAGTATAGGGGGGTAGGCTATTTTGTCGAGGGGCGCTGCCGGGATAAAGGGCGGCCGGCGAGCCCAAGCGGCTCTGTCACGCGCTGTCACACGGGCGTTGTCACAATAGCTGCTAAAGTAGGGCGTGGTGCTGGGGCAGGGGTGTAGTGCGTAAGTTCGTTTTGGAGGTTGCGGTCGCCGTTACGTTTGTGGGTGCGCAACAGGCGTTTGCGGCCGACCTTATTCTGGCGACCAAGGCGCCGCCGGCCAGTGCGCAAGCCGCGCCGGATTGGACCGGCTGGTATATCGGCGGCCATCTCGGCGACGCGTGGGGCACCTCGAATTGGACGGCCTCGAATGTGGGGGCGCCCTTCGCCTCAGGATCGATCGACCTTTACCAGCCATTTAACGGCTTCACCGGCGACGGCAGCTACTTCGGCGGTGTTCAGGTCGGCTACGACCATATGCTGCCGAACCGTTTCCTCATCGGCGGCGTGGCCGATGCGTCGTTTCCGAGCTTCCCTAATCTCTCGGGCATTTCGATCGGCGGCACTTCTTTGCTTTCATCGCCGATGGGCGAGGAGAGCTACAGTGAGACGGTGCTCTCTTTCGGTACGGTCCGCGGCCGCATCGGCTACGCTCCGGGAAATTGGCTCTTTTATGCCACCGGCGGTTTCGCCTGGACCTACGACCAACTGACGCTGACGCAGCTCGCCAGTGGCGCGGCCGAATCTCCGTTCTTGTGGCGCTTGGGTTGGGCGGCAGGCGCCGGCGTCGAGGTTCCGATCGCGCCCCATTGGACAGCGAGCTTCGAGTATTTGTTCACCGAATACGGCAAGAGCAACGTGTCGCTTCCTGATGCTGCGCAGACGTTTGTTTCCGACATCACCCAGCAGGAATTGCGGGCCGGCTTGAACTATCGCTTTGGCGCCGACGCAACACCATCGAGTGCAACGGCGTCGGCAACGCCAAGCGCGGACAACATCAACTTCCACGGCCAGACAACGGCGACGTGGCAGGGCTATCCGTCGTTCCGATCCCCCTATACGGGTCCTAACAGCTTGCCCGGAACCGGCGAGGGGCGCGAGACCGCCGACGCCACGCTCTATGCCGGCCTTCGGCTTTGGCAGGGCGCCGAATTGTGGATCAACGGCGAGATCGATCAGGGCTTCGGTCTTGCCGACACTCACGGCGCCGCTGGGTTTCCCAGCGCCGAAGCTTACAAGCTCGGCGAAGATTATCCGTATGCGCGCGTGCCGCGCTATTTCATCCGGCAGACGATCAATCTCGGCGGCGACAGCGAAAAGGTCGACGCCGACATCAATCAGTTCGCCGAGTCGCAGGCGGCGAACCGCCTTGTGCTGACAATCGGCAAGTTCTCGGTGGTCGACATTTTCGACACCAACAAATACGCCAATAACCCGAAAAGCGATTTTCTCAACTGGTCGGTGGTCAACGCAGCCACGTTCGACTACGCGGCCGACGCCTGGGCCTACACGTACGGTGCCGCCGCCGAATGGTATCAGGGGCACTGGACATTCCGTGCGGGAATCTTCGACCTTTCCGCAACGCCCACCGGCGGCATCAGCCCCAACGGCGTCAACCTCGATCCGACGTTCGATCAGTTTCAGATGGTCGGGGAGATCGAGGATCGCTACGAGCTGTGGGGGCAGCCGGGAGCGATCAAGGTCACGGGCTTTCTAAGCCGCGGCCGCGCGGGTGATTATGCCGACGCCATCGCGCTCGCCGCGATCACCGGCGAGCCTGCCGACATCGACGCCGTGCGCAAGTACACCAGTCGGCCTGGTGTCAGCATCAATCTGCAGCAACAGATAACCGAGACCATCGGCGTGTTCGCCCGCGCTGGTTGGGCCGACGGCAATGTCGAACCGTGGGATTTCACCGACGTCGACCGCACCGTCACGGCTGGCGTCTCGGTTTCGGGCAAGCAATGGGGCAGACCCGACGATACGGTGGGCTTCGCCGGCGTCATCAATGATATCAGCAAGATCCACCAGGAATTTCTCAACGACGGCGGGCTTGGCATTCTGGTCGGCGATGGGCAGCTAACGAATCCTGGGCTCGAAGAGATCATCGAGACTTATTACAGCTACGCGCTCTCGTCCTCGACCAAGCTCACGGCCGACTATCAGCTTATCGTCAATCCCAGCTACAACACCGACCGCGGGCCGGTGAATGTTTTCAGCGGCCGGTTCCACTGGCAATTTTGATGAGTCGTGAGGGCGCGCCCTATTTGGCGTCGACCACGATCGGGGCGGTGAGGTTGAGGCGGTTATTGGGACCGAGCACGGCGCCGACCGACACCATCCAGATGCCCGACTCCGGAAGCTGAATTCCGTCGACGTGCCACACGCCGTCTGGGTCTTTGCTGGCGGCGCGCGTGGTTGGCTTGCTTCCTGGCGTGGGAGCGGTGAGTGTCAGCGTCACACCTAGCGCAGCCAGCGTTTCGAGATCGTCATTCCAGAGATGGATCGTTACGTTCGCCGTGCCCACATGGCCGGGTTCGATCATGACGTCAGCCATGCCGTCCACGCCGTGAAGGTGCTGGAACGATGCGTCGGCTGGGATAGGTCCTTCGCTCTCGTGGTGATGGGCGTGACTGCCGGGCGGCAATGTTCCGAGCGCGGCGACAATGGCAATGATCGCGGCGCCCATAGCCGCTTCGGCCGCCGCATTGCGGCTGAGTTGCCGCCGCGCATTCTGTGCGACCGCCACATCCAGATTTTCGACGAGCTTCGGTGTCAGCCGCAGCCGATTGAAAGCCGCGACGCCGACCATGGCGAAGAACAACGCAATCTTGATCAGGAGCAGATGGCCGTATTTCGTTTCAGTCAGCGCATCGACGCTGCCGGAGAGATACCAGGTGTTGACGATGCCGGTGAGCAGGATCGTGGCGACGCTTACGATGCCGAGTGTCGAGAAGCGCAGCGTCGCGGCGCGGGCCACCGCGAGCGCGTCCGCATCCTGTCTCGCCATCGCGAGCAGCAGCGCCAGCGGAACAAGTGCGCCGACCCAGGCAGCCGCCGCGATTAGATGCAAGGTGTCGGCGATCGGATGAATAATGCCTTCCATGCCCTGGCCGCCGATGGCATGGCCCGCCCATGCCAGGCTGCCCGCGAACGCTGCGGCCACGACGACCGCTGCCGCCTTGAGCCATGCTGATCGGACGCCCTGCGGCGACAGGAAGGAAATGCACACGCCGGCAAGCGCGCAAGCCAGGACGAAGCGCAGGAGCCAGTCATTGCCGAAATCGGTCTGCGACAGCACGGTCCAGAGTACGTCCTGCGCGTAGACGTCTGCCACGGACTGCCCGCTCATGGATGCCGCCGTGAGCACGAGCCACGCTGCGCCCGAGACCAGGGCGAATGCGAGACTCAGCCACGCGATCCATCGCAGCCGTGCGAGAAGAGTGCGCGCAAGCGTGTCGTTCGCGGCCTTGCACAAAGCCGGGCCGGCAACGATGGCGACGAAAAAGACGATCCCCGCCGCCATGATCGTTGCGGCGAAGTGAATGGCGCGTTCGAAGATCAGCGCGTCGTTCAATTCGATTGAGCCCCACCTACCTGGAAGGTGAAGGTCCCTTCGGTCGTATGAGTGTCAACCGAGAGCGCGTGCCAGTGGACCCGGTAGGTTCCGGGCGAAAGCGGCTTGAGCGCGACCCGCATGCTGTTGCCGTTGATGTTGGGCTTACCCTCATCAACGCGCCCGCCACTCCCGTCAAATACTTCGACGGTGCTGAAGAGCGCCTCGAGATTTTGCGTGAACCACAACGTGATGTCACGCGGCGCGGTCGGCACCGTGGCGCCAACCGCCGGACTTGCATGATCGAGATGGGCGTGGGCTTGGGCGCCGGTAGCTACCAGTGCCGTGAGGAAAAGCGATACGATGATGATGAGCGGGCGCACTTTGCTGTTCCTTGAGCGGCTCCGTATACGGAGATTGCTCTTCAGGTAATGCAGTTGACGGTCACATTCGCGCGTCAGGGCCGTATAAACCCCGCCCCAGGCAAGTAATTCCAAATTTGTCCGCATCAAGTTCACGGAAATAGGTATTGCTCCAACGCGGGCACGCGCGTATTTTGCGGGTGGTGGGGATGGGCGGGTACGATGTTGCGTGTTGCTCGTAAGGTTTTGCGACGCGTATTAGTCTGCGCCCTGGCTTACGGGCTGGCCCTCCAGGGCCTAATTATTTCATGGGATGCGGCTCAAGCTGCCCTCGGTACGGCGGATAGTGCGGCGTTTTCCGAATTCACGCTGTGCAGCCACGGCGCCACCGGTCCAACACTGCCGGGCACGCTACCCCAAGGCCCCGTCAGCGATAATAACTGCATATTCTGTATCGTCGGTGCGGTCTATGTGAACTGTGCGCCTGCTTCGGCGCCGCACGTAGTTCACATCATCATCACCGAGAAGGTGGCGCGATTTGCCGCACCGCGTTTGCTTGCGCCTTTGGTCAACCAAAGCGCCTGGCCGCGCGGCCCTCCAGCCGCGGCTTAAGCAAGCTCGGCTGTAAGCTTTTGCGCCGTGCGGGCCGTACTGCGGCTCTTTCACCTCGCTCTTGAAGCTGAACGCCGAGCGCCATCGGGCGCCGCCTCTGCGGCGTGCCGAACTGCAAGCGTTCACTCTCGCATGCGAGGCAACCATGTCACTTCCGCTCTTGAAAGCGCGGGGACCGGCTCATGAAGCCGTTCTAGCCGCGCGTCTACTTACGGCAACAATTGCGTTGGCCGGATTATCCACGGCAGCGACGGCAGCCGATATGCCGATGAAGGCGCCCCAACCACCTACCGTCTATCAATGGACTGGCTGTTACATCGGCATCAACGGCGGTGCAGGCGCCAGCGCGTCGGACTTCAACGCCAGTGTCGGTACGGGAACCTACTTGACCGGGACCGATCCTGCGACGGTGGGCGGCGACGGAGGTGGATCGGCGAACCAAACCAAATTCGTCGGCGGCGGTCAGCTAGGCTGCAACTGGCAGACCAACACTGTCGTGTTCGGCGTCGAAGGCGACTTCGACTATTTCCATAGCGACGCGAGTTTCTACAACAACACCAACACGCTGGCGGACGGAGTAACGACTTTTGTGGCCGGTCAATCACTCTCGACCAATTACCTAGCGACCGTACGTCCGCGCATCGGCGTCGCTG
>JASHVC010000057.1 GCA_030039655.1 Xanthobacteraceae bacterium
AGGCTGGCGTCGACCGGTTGATCACGCCAAGTGAATTGTCCGTTGGCCGCGAAGGTGCGCGAGATCGAAGGCCAGGCGACCTGAAATTCCACATCATCGAATTGCTGGGTGAGCCGTTTTTGCGGGTCACGCACCACCACGGTGCCATCGTGGACGCCGATCTCCGAGAATGACGCACTGCGATTGGGATTTGGCTCAAAAGCGCGGGCTAGCGCTGCGGCAAGGCCTGACCAGTTCGATCGGCCGTCAGGCAGGAGCGTGACGTTGATGGTCGGCCTGTTCAATGTCAGGTCGGCGATTTCGATCCGGCCGGCGAGCAGCGGAAAGTAGCTCAGGCGGGCCGTGAGCTCATCGGCCACGGCGACCGGCTCTGAGCTGCCATCGTGCGCGAACAGAACGTCGCGAAAGCTCACCGACGGGTGCGGAAACAGTGAGACCGAGACGCCGCCACGGAGCGTCGGGTCAAGACCCGTGACGGCATGGATCTCCGTCTTGACGGCGTCGCGCACTGTCGCGGCCGGAACGAAGAACGGAAACATCATCAGGGTAACGAACAGGGCCGCAATGATGGTGCCGCCCGCTATCGCGAAACGCTTCAAGCCAAAAGCCGCGGTCACTGCACGCGTTTCCGATGTTTCGGGGCCAAACCTGAGTGTCAGGCAGGCGGGATAAATCCCTGACATCTGTGTCAGATTCGTGGCCGGCGACGGGAGCTAAACCCTTGGGAATCGCGGGAAAAGCGAGGAAAACTTCGGGATTTCGGCGAGGCCCTGAGCTTTTATAGCCGGCTGTGTTCTCGCCGACACAGTGATTTAGCGGGCGGATGCCGCTGCGGACGCCTGTTGGGGCAGCGGCTCGCGCGCCTGCGAGACCTCGGCGATCATCTTGTTAATAATTGCCTCACCGAAAGTGTTGAAGTTCTTCGCCACCATCACGAAGGCGCCGGGTCCACCGACGACGTTGTTGCGGTAATAAGCCTCCAGGCCACCCGGCGGGTTGGTGTGGTCAGGATTCCACGACATCGGGTTCTCGCTGAGGATGGGCAGACCGTTAATGACGATGCCTCTGCTGACGGCTTCGTCGCGTAACGTGGTCACATCGCGGCCGGAATTGTTGGTGCCGTCGCCGGAGACGTCGATGGTGCGGCGCGCGGCCTGATAGGGCGCCAAAGCGAGCTGCGCCATCGCGAACTCGATGCCGCCGCTGATCGAAGTGCGATCGGCGAACGAGCGCGGCGCTTCGATCAGCCGGTCGCCGAAGCTTTTCGCCCCCTCAGCGTCGCTGATCATCGTCCAATCGACCACGACCTTCTGGTTGCCGACGCCGGACCATTCGATAAGGATCACGCCGATGCGGCCGTTGCGGCCCGATTGAATGGCGTCGATCACGCGCGGATTGGAAAGCGCGGCGGCATATCCCTCACGCTGCAATTGGAATTTCGTGGCATCGACGCTGCGCGATACGTCAACGGCGAGTACCAACAGCAGATCGACTTGGTCGGCGGCGAACGCGACCGTGGGGATCAGCGCAGCGCAGAGCAAGAGCAAAGTTAGCAAGGTTCTGATGGCGCGCATACGCGGAGCCTCGTAGTCGAAAAAGGCGGAAATCCGACTGCTGCTATTCTAGCTGCTCCAATTTCACAAAAATACCGGTCGTGCCGCACAATCACGCGACCTTTGGATCGCGGCGCTGGGTGCAACCCCGATGTCGTTAATGTCCGGCCAAGCGAGCCGAAGGGAATGTAATCTCCACCAGCGTGCCGGAGTTTGGCGCGCTCTTGATGGTGAAATTGGCGCGGTTCGCCTCGGCAAGCGCCTTGGTCAGCGGCAAGCCGAGACCGGTACCGCTGGAGCTCCAGCTTGGAGAGGTGGTGGTCTGCTGGAACGGATAAAGGATTGCATCGATATCCTGTTCCCGCATGCCCACACCGTTGTCGCGGACGCGCAGCACCGCCTCGCCGCTGTCGGTGACCGCTGTCGACACGATCACTTGGCCGCCCGGACCGGTGAACTTGATGGCGTTCGATAACAGAGTGAGCACGATTTGGCGCAGCGATCGTGCGTCAGCCATCACGTGCAGCGGATTTGGAGCGAGTGCACTGCGGATGATGATGCGGGCGCGGTTAGCTTGTTGCTGCCCGATGGTCACACATTGCTGGGTCACGTCGTTGAGGTCGACGTTGGCGAAGGTCAGATCGAGCTGGCCACTCTCGATCTTGGAAAGATCCAGAAGATCGTTGAGCAGCGAGACCATTTGGGTCCCGGCCTCATGCATATCTTTGAGATATTCGCGGTAGCGATCGTTGCCGATCGGGCCGAAGCGCTCGGCCATGATCACTTCGGCGAAGCCGATCATCGAATTCAGCGGTGTGCGAATTTCGTGACTGACCTTGGCGAGGAAGTCGGTTTTTGCTGCGGCTGCATTCTGCGCTTCGCGCTTGGCGGTCCGCTCGAAGCTTGTTCTCAGGTCGCGGATTTCATTCTCGAGAGTGCGGATTTCATCTTCGGCGGCGCGGAGCGCGAGTTGCGCCGTGTGCTGGCGTTCGTCGGCTTGCGCGTTTGTTACGACGAGCGCTAGCGCCGATGCTCCGTCCCAGGGCACCGTGAATAGCCGCCCTTCCACCGGCAGCTTTTCGCCTCGCCGTGTCATGATGGAAAGCTTTTTCGTTCCGTTGCTGTCGGCGAGCGCGTCGGCGCTGGGTTCGGCGAACAGGGTATCCAGCCCGCCCGCGCCGGCGAGCGCTTCGAAGCCGTCGTAGCCACTCCATTCGAGAAAATGCCGGTTGGCATAAAGCAGCGCATCGTTGCGGAAGACCAGAATGCCAGCCGGGACCCGGTCGAGCAGCGCTTGCTCGCCGAGCGGCGCCCGTTGTGGCGGTGGCGCGATGTTGTCTTGTGTCGCGGTGTCTTGCGTCGCATTGTCTTGGATCGCGGCGGTAATGACCGGCGGAATATCGGCCGCAACGTGCGCCAGCGTCTCATTGGGCCTTGCGGTCTCGCTCGCGGGAGCGGTCGGTGCAGCCGCCGGTGCCGAGGCCCGCGGCGGATCCTGCTGCTCATCGGAGCGTAACTCTACGACAGAGCCATCGGCCGCCCCGGCCTCTTGGGTTCCGCCGAGCCGCGTGTTCAACTCCTGTGCCAGCTCCCGAAAAGCGCTGTGTTCGACGGGGCTGAGGCTTGGCGCCTTCACGTCCGGCGCGGTCGCCGCGCGGAAAGGCACCACATTGGCCGTCGGTGCCGCGACAGCAGGCGTCGGCCGTTGCTGCATTGCCGGTTCAGCTGAAGGCTCCGCTTTGTCAGTGGCGGCCGGCGACGGCAGTTGCAGCGTGGCAACGGGCGTCGGGATGGCGGCAGGATTTTTCGGCGCTGGCGCCACGGTCGTTGCACGCCGCGCTTGCGGCGTCGACATGAAGCCGATCGGCCGCGCCCGACGGACGCGCGCTAATTGATTGATCCGCGCGATGTCGCGGCACACGCCAAAGCCGCGATAGCCGCCGAAGGCGTGGTCGCGATCGAACACCGGAAGACCTGACAGTTCGACGGGCAGCCGCTCGTTCGAATCGTCAACCGGCCAGAAAATCTGAACGCCGCTCCATGTCTCTTGCGTTGCGATCGCGCGCGCGACCTGATCGTTCGGATCAAGGTTCATCTCGTTCGCGATCTCTCTCCAGAAGCGACCGCAGGCCGCGATCGTGCGCGGGCCGACGAGTTCCATGAATTCATCTGATCCGACCACGAAGCGGCTGTCAGCATCCATGTGCCAGACAAAGCGCAGCGGATGTCGGCGTTCGGAGATCAGGATCTCATTGGAGCTGTCGTGGTGCGTTGGCGGAGGCTCCGGCGCGGCGGCTGCCCCGGCCTCGATCGGTTCTTCCTCTTCGTCGTCGGCCGCACCGGTAGACGTCAGCTCGGACACAGCCAGTTCAGTGACCGTGATCGGTGCACCGTGCGAAGCAGCTTCGTCGAGCGCCGGCAGTGGCTCGGTTGCGGTTAGCTCCGCCGCTTCGTCGACCGCAGCCTCGTGAGGCGCAGTTTGGTCGAGAGCCGCTGACAGCTCGGTTTCGTTTGACGGCACTGCTTCCGCGACCGGCGCATCGGGTGGCGCAGTAGGTTCCTCGGCGGGAGCCGGTGTGGCGACAGCGGCTGATGGAGCCGGAGCGTAAACCTCGGGCACCGGCGCCGCTTCGACCTGTTGGCTGCTAGGCTCGATAGGGGCGGTCACGACTGCCGTTTTCGGCTGCGTCGGCCAGGTGAGCGCCAGCACGCACGATTCGTCTTTTCCAAGACGCAGCGCGGACACCTCGAAGGGGATTTGACCCATATAAGCTACGCCGTCGGCATGGCCGTCGCGGAGCGCCCGCGCGGCGAGCGCATCGATGCCGAGCGCTGACAAACTCGCGGTTCCGTTCAGGCGCTGCAGTGCCGCCGCGTTAGCATGGAGGCGCGTACCGTCCGGCGCAAACGCCGCAACTGCCCCCGCGCTATCGGCAAAGAGTTGACGTGCCCGTTCGGCAAGCGGCAGCGAAGGTCCCGCTCGCTCTGTGGCGATAACGAGAATTCCAGGTGTGCCATCCAACAAAGAGATGCGCGAGCACGCGCACATGAGCGCGCCGCCGAGTCCCGCGCCAAAGCCGCGCAGGCGCGCAAGCCGCTCCTGTCCTGACGGCGGCAGCGTATTTGACAGGCGAAGGATCTGAACGGCGGAGGGGTCGCCCGCGCCAAAGCGCGCATTGTTGAGTTCCGCCGCCTTCGCAGCGCCAAAGATCGCCGCCCCGACTGCGTTGCTCCATAGAATGAGCGTCGCGTCGGTGCTCCACAGCCAAGCCGGCCATGGGCTCGTCGCCAGCGCCGCGATTCGCGGGATCTGCAGTGGGGCGAGGTCGGAGTCGAGTAACGGCATTCGGCGGAGCTCGTTTGCCTAAGGAATTCTTAATAATGCGGGCGTTTTACGGCGTCCATCGAACAACAGCTTGCTCCGCGTTCAAGGCGCAGTAAGGTTAATTTGCCAACAGACCGGTAACGTTAATGTGGCGCAAACTGGTAACGTTAATTTGGCGTACAAATAAGCAGCGCAGCGCCCCGCGCTGTGCGTTGTGTCGTGGGGTGATGGTAATTTCGTGTTAGGACAATGCGTGCGCCAAGGAGGATGGAGATGGCGAAGGACCCTTTCGAGCAATTTGCAATTCCTAACGAGATGCGTTCGTTCGCCGAGCAGAGCGTGACGCAGGCGCGTAAGGCGTTCGAGGGCTTTATCCAGGCCGCCAACCAGGCCGTTGGGCAGATGCGTGGGCAAGCTGAGGCGGCCCATAGCGGCGCCAGCGAGATCGCCCACAAGTCCATGGAATACGCGGAGAAGAACGTGACGGCGACGTTCGACTTTGCTCAGCGGCTCATGCGCGCCAAGGACGCTGCCGAAGTCATGGGACTGCAGTCGGAGTTTCTCGGCCGACAGATGCAGGCGCTCTCCGCGCAGGTCCAGGAACTGGGGCAGAGCGCGGCCAAAATGGTGGTCGACCCCGCCAAGCCAAAGTCTTGATTCCTTGCCCCTAAGGCGCCAGGAACCGCCGTCATTTCAGCCTTTTGAGATTTTTGTGCAACGCAATATATTTCTATTGCAATGCACC
This sequence comes from Xanthobacteraceae bacterium, assembly GCA_030039655.1. Next base: position 5,624 of record JASHVC010000057.1, read on the forward strand.
AAAGAAATTGCTATGTGATTCGCTGGAAGGACACCCTGGGCTTGGACCATTTTGAGTTCGGCTGTCGGGGTCTGCATTTGGAAGGTCGGCCTTGCGCGACGGGCGGCGAGGCCAAGCGAAAAATCTCACGTGAGACAGCCCAAGCGCAAGGAACGAACCAGGACACGTATCATGGCGGAAACCGCTACGACTTCCCCGAAAATGAAGAGCAAGCCGGTATCAAGCGCATTCGAGATGCCGAAATTCGAGATGCCCAAGTTTGACATGCCGAAGGTCGAAATGCCGGCCGCTTTCCGCGAGTTCGCGGAGCGCGGCGTGGCTCAGGCCAAGGACACCTACGAGAAGATGAAGGCGGTGGCCGAAGAGGCGACCGACGTGCTGGAAACCACCTACTCGACCGCCAGCAAGGGCGCGTCTGATTACGGCCTGAAGGTGATCGAGGCGGCGCGGGTCAACACCAACGCGGCGTTTGATTATGCTGGCGAGCTGCTCGCAGCTAAGACTTTGTCGGAAGTCATCGAACTGTCCAGCGCGCATGCGCGCAAGCAGTTCGAGGCGCTCACCCGGCAGAGCAAGGAACTCAGCGCGCTGGCGCAGAAGGTTGCGACCGACACCGCCGAGCCGATCAAGACCGGCATGAACAAGGCGTTTGCCAAGGTTGCCTGAGCGGCGCCATCCGGCGACGCAAACGCAGCAATTTCGTGTGAGGCAAGCCCGGGTCTCGGCCCGGGCTTTTGTTTGCCTGCGGCCCTTTGAGCACTTTCCTCCTGAGGGTACCTCCCGCAGGCCGATAAGCTTTGGCGCGGCCTCATCTCGCCCACCTTGCTAAATCCGCGCCGTGCTCATAGGTTTTGCGCGCTTGCGCCAGAGCGCAACCGAGCGTGCAGCTGTAGCTCAGTTGGTTAGAGCGCCTGACTGTGGATCAGGAGGTCGGTAGTTCGAATCTACCCAGCTGTACCAGCCCGAATTTCTACCGTCCTACTTCGCATTAATCTTCTGCGGCAGCGGCAGCCAGGCGTCCTATTCCGTCTACACGAAGGCGAGTACTTGTTCGGGCGCCATGGTCCGAGTAGCTGCCGATGTTGCCGGGACGTGAGCTTTATTTCGAAGTTCAAATTCATCCTCGGTGGCTTTGATTGGTCGATCGGACACACAACGGGCGTATCCTCCGAACGACCGCCACTAAAAGTGTTTTATTTGCTCGCCTTCGGTGTTGCTCTAGGGTGATTCATCCTTAACGCCCGTTGCCCTCGACGGCCTTCAATCTGCGCTTGCCGCCAACCCGCGTTCGTCTGTACGTTGCCAGACGCGAAGGTTTCCACGTGAGCAACCGTCTTATTCTGTTTTTAGTTGGCATGCTGATCGCGGGCGCAGCATCTGCGCAAACGCCGCAGCCTGTTGACGCGCCTTGTGGTCCGGTCAAGATCGGTGGTCAGGCACACTATCCTGGAGAGATTTGGCGCGACGCTCAAGGACAGGTGCACGCCTTACCTAACTGCCCGCTACCGCCCGGATCCGCACCTGTAGTAGTAACTCAACCCACGATGCCGACCACGCTGCATGTGCCAATACTAAGAAAGGGTGGCAACTATCTGGTGCCTGGCATCGTAAATAACGCCGCCACTCTCAATTTTGTTGTCGATAGCGGCTCGTACGACGTGACTATACCGGCTGATGTTGTTGCGACGTTAAAGAACACAGGTGCGCTCAGCAACGCAGATTTTACGGGCCGACAGATCAGGGGGCTCGCTGACGGATCAAAAGTATCGACCGAAACATTTCGGATTCGGTCTTTGAGCATCGGCGATTGGTTAGTTCATGATGTAAACGCGGCTGTCACCCCTGTGGGAGCTCCTCCATTACTTGGTCAGACTTTTTTCAGTCGGCTGAAGTCCTGGTCGATAGATAATATCAACCAAACACTGGTGATGGAGCTGTCTCGATAACGCATCGCCTTGGTGGAAGGCTTAGGCCAACACGCAAAGTTTGTTATTATCACCCCTACCGCCTCTTGATCTTCCGCGGCCGCGGCGCTTTTAGATCATCCGCCCTCGCGAGAGCGGGAGGATGAAGGTCAGCGTTCGACGCGATCGAGATTGGCGGTCATGCGAGCGATCACGCGGCGGAACGAGGCGAGATCACGCATGGAAAGCCCTTCCTCGGCTTCGTCGGTGATGATCCGTGCCACGCCGAGCAGGTCATTGCGCAGCCGTTTAGCCTTGGCGGTGAGCAGCACGCGCGCTTTGCGCCGGTCGTCTTCGCTGCGCACGCGGCGGATCAGGCCCGCCTTCTCCATGCTGCGCAGCGCGATCACGGTGGTGGGTTCCATCATGCCAACCCGCGCCGACAGCTCGCGCTGCGATAAGCCGTCACGGGTCCACAGGACGCGCAGGAAATACCATTGGCCGCGGGTCACGCCGTAGGGCGCGA
>JASHVC010000721.1 GCA_030039655.1 Xanthobacteraceae bacterium
ATGCCGCCCATGATCTGACCCTTGACCAGCATTGGGTTGATCACGGTGCCGACGTCATCCACCACCCAATAGCCGACCATCTGCGTGCTGCCGGTCTCCGGATCGATCTCAACCTCGCAAACGTGACAACCGTTGGGAAAATTTCCCGTGAGGGCACGATACGTGCCCGTCTCATAAAGACCCGGCTCCAGGCCGGCCGGCAGCTTGTCCAACTGGAACGCAACCTTTGCCAGTTCGTGGATGCCGACAGTGCGATCGGTGCCCGCGATGGTAAAGCAACCATCCTTGAACTCGATGTCGCTTTCAGAAGCTTCCAACATGTGCGCCGCAAGTTTGCGGCCTTTGGCGATGATCTTGTCGCTAACCAACGCGATGGCGCCGCCGCTCATGGTGGTCGAGCGCGAGCCGCCGGTGCCCATGCCGAACGCGACCGCATCAGTGTCGCCCTGGATGATTTTCACTCGCTTCGGATCGATGCCTAATCGATCGGCGAGGATCTGAGTCTGTATGGTGGCATGGCCTTGGCCATGCGAGATGGAGCCGGTCACCAGCGTCAGGCCGCCGAGCGGATCGAAACGAATCTCCGCAGTCTCGTAGGTGGGGTCGGCGGCCTGCTCGATGGTGTTGGAGATACCGAGGCCGCGCAGCATGCCGCGCTTCGCCGCCTCCCGGCGCCGCGCCGCAAAGCCTGCCCAGTTCGCAAGCTTCGTGGTGCGATCGAGGTTCTCCTCGAACTGCCCGCTGTCGTATGTGAAAGTGAGCGGCGTCTTATAAGGCATCGCCTGCGGCGGAATGGTGTTGCGCCGGCGCAGCTCGGCCGGATCGACATTCATCTGGTCGGCCGCGATGTCGATCAGCCGTTCGATCATGTAGGAGGCTTCCGGCCTGCCGGCCCCGCGATAAGGTGAGGTGCAGTGTGTGTTGGTGAGCATGCCGGAAACTTCCACGTGGAGCGCCGGCGTTGTGTAGGTGCCCACCACCGTGCCGATATTGACCACCGGCGGCATGGCGCCGCGGAACGACACGAAGGCGCCGAGATTGCCGAAGCTGCGAATTCTCACGGCGAGAAACTTGCCGTCACGATCGAGCGCGAGCGCGGCATCGACAATGTTGTCGCGGGCGTCGTCGTCGCTGATGTGTGCTTCGTTTCGGGTCTGCGTCCATTTCACCGGGCGGCCAACCCGGCGCGCCGCCCACAACATCAAAACGATCTCCGGATAGACCGAGCCGCGTAGGCCGTAGGAACCGCCGATATCGCCGGTGATCAGCCGCAACTCGGCTTCGGGTATCTTCAGCGTGGTGCGGGCGATGTCGTTGCGGAACAGCCAGGGCCTCTGGAAACCGCAGTGCAGTGTGTAGCGGCCGGTGCCGGCATCATAGAGTCCGGTGACACCGCGCAGCTCCATCGGGTTGGCGGTCACACGGTTGATGACCAATTGCTGTTCGACGACGTGCGCTGCTGCGGAGAAGGCGGCATCAACCTTGGCCTTGTCCCCGGCCTGGTAGAAATAAGCCTCGTTGTTCGGGCATTCGGCGTAGAGCCGTGGCGCGTCAGGATCAAACGCGTCGCGAGCCGATACCACAGCGCGCCGGAGCAAATAATTGACGACGACGCGCTCCGCGGCGTCAAGCGCCTGGTCGAGTGCTGCGGCAACCACCACCGCGACCGGGTAGCCCACATGCATCACGCGGTCGAGCGCGATTGCCGGCCGGGGCGGCAGAAACATCGGGCCGCCACCGCGCGACTTGTAGGGCGCCATCGACGGCAGCGAGCCCAGGCCGTCGGCGCGATAATCCTTCCCGGTCAGCACGGCATGGACGCCCGGCGTCTCCCGCGCCGGGCGCGTGTCTATGCTGGCGATGTCGGCGTGAGGATGTGGCGAGCGCACGACGGCCGCATAAAGCTGGTCGGCGAGTTTGAGATCGTCGTAAAAACGGCCCTGCCCGCGCAGCAGGCGCGGATCCTCATTCCGCAACACCGATTGTCCGATGGCAAATTCGCCCATGACCTTATCCTGCCCGCCGTGCAATTCGTGTCAAATTATGTGGAATGTCACGCCAACACGATCGATTGCGCCAACCAAAGCGTATCAGCTTATCCGTCAGATGCGATCGGGGAACTGCACCACAAAATTATCGCGGTTCGGCATGCGCACCTTCGGCAGAGTCGCGGCGTTCATCTCGTCGTCTTTGCCAATCAGCTTGTTCTGCGCCAGGATGAACGCGACGAGCGAATAAACCTCATCGTCCGTGAGCGAACGCGGCTGAGTGAAGGGCATCGCGCGCCGGATGAAATCGAACAACGTGGTCGCGTGCGGCCAGTAATTAGCGATTGTTTTTCCGCCATCGAGGCTCGCCTTCGCGGGACCGCCGATCAGCCGGGCTGCGCGGCCCCCCTGGCCGTTATCGCCATGACAAGCAGCGCATTTCTCGGCGAAGATTTTTGCGCCTTCGGCGGCCTTGCCGCTGCCGGGCGGGAGATTGCTGCCGTCGGGCAGAATGTTGATATCCCATTCGGCGAGGTCGCCTTGGCTGATCGGCCTGCCAAGGTGCGGTCCATCGGCGCGCACTGCACCGACCCTGATGGCAAGCGCGACGACGCAGGCGGCGACGATGATTTTAGGCATAGACATGCCGCACCTCGCCCTTCGGATTCACCGCCCAGCTGGTGATGGCGTTGAAGTGATGGCCGGGGAATCCCAGGACCGACGGCGGCTTCGAGGTCTGTCCGCGCTTTGCCACGAACTGCTCCCGTGTCGGCTGCGCGTGGCCGGCCTCGTCCCACGCCCGGCTCTGCAGGATTGCAGGGCTGCCGTCCCAGCGCCACGCCATGCTGAAGCGGGTGAAGGCTGCGG
>JASHVC010000722.1 GCA_030039655.1 Xanthobacteraceae bacterium
CGAGAAGGAAATCGAGAGCCTACAAACGCGCAAATGCGATGAAATGATCGCTGGCCTTCAACCGCACCAATGGACCGCATTATACGCTGTGCACTCTGGTGAAGCGGGAGCATTCGACGCGACGGATGCGTTCACCTTTAATGTTCTCGCTCGCATGAAGTTGCTGGAGCGCAAGCCCGGCGGTAGCAAGAGCAAGCGAGACTGGCGATTGACCGGGCTCGGCACACTCGCACTGTCCCGCGCACCCGGCTCCGCTTTGGACTCTTCGCGGCAGTAGGGTAGCTCCCCAGCGCGAGGCCGTGTTAGCCGTGAAAGCGCGTAACGCAACAGCTGTTAAGGGTCGCCAATCCCCTTCGTATCGCGAGTTGACGCGATGTGAAGCATTGGGGACTAATCGGGATAGAAACGCGGTTCGTTGGCTGCCATTTTGAGGACATGCCTAGGGAGACCCTTCCCATCACGCCATCGATCCTGACCTGGGCGCGGGAGCGCGCCGGGTACAGTATCGATGAGCTTAAGGGAGACTTCAAAGGGATCGAAGAATGGGAATCGGGCTCAGCGGCACCGACCTACCCACAACTCGAAAGGCTCTCGGATAAGCTGCGCTTGCCCGTTGCCGTCTTCTTCTTTCCGGCCCCGCCGAACGTCCCGCCCATCCGGGAATCCTTCCGCACGCTTTCAGATAGCGACTTCGAGTCCTTGCCTCCGCGGGTGAAGCTGATGCTTCGCCGAGCGAAAGCGATGCAACTTAATCTCGCTGAGCTAAACGATGGCCGTAATCCGCAGGCGCGGTTGATCACACGCGACCTCTCATTTCCAGTCACCGTAAACGTTCAAACGATGGCGTCGCGAGTTCGCGAGTATCTTGGTGTGTCTACCGCCAATCAGAAGGAATGGCCAAACGTAGAATCGGCGCTTGAAAACTGGCGTCGCGCGATTACTGAAGTCGGCGTTTTCATCTTCAAAGATGCGTTCAAGGCGGACGAGTATTCCGGCTTCTGCATCTATGACGACGAATTTCCAGTCATCTATGTCAACAACAGCGCGGCTAAGACGCGACAAATCTTTACGCTTTTCCACGAACTTGGGCATCTGATCTTCCACACCAGTGGCATCGATACGGAGACCAACGAATTTGTAGATGCGATGCCGGCCGACGCTCGCCGGATTGAATTATTGTGTAACCAGTTCGCAGCAGAACTCCTTTTGCCCGAAGCAGAGCTTTCGGCGGCCATTGAAGGTCAGCCAATAAATCGTGAAACAGCGGCGAACGTTGCGCACGCCTTTTGCGTCAGCCGCGAAGTCGTCTACAGAAAATTCTTAGATCGACGCCTGATCACTAATACAGAGTATCGCAGCGCAGTCGCCGTGTGGAAGAGTCAACGGAGTAGCGAGGGCAGCGGCGGCGACTACTACAACAATCAGATGGCGTACCTCGGCACGAACTACATTCGTCTCGCCTTCAACCGGTACTATCAAAATCGAATTGATGATGTGCGCCTCGCGGAATTCCTCAACATCACGCCGCGAAACTTAAGCACGTTTGAAGCGCGCTTTGCGACGAGGCGCGCATGACAACGTATGTATTCGACAACTCTCCGTTGTCGGTACTGTTCAAGAACTTCTATCGTAGTCGGTTTCCAACCTTGTGGGCGCAATTCGACGCGCTGGTGGACGAAGGCCATATTCTCTCGACACGGGAGGCGCTGCGCGAGATCGAAGACGGCGCTTCTGACGAATGCAGGGCATGGGCTGCGCGAAATAGTGCCTTGTTCGCGTCGCCGACTGGCGCCGAGGGCGCATTCGTAGCGCGCATTTTTGCGGTTCCACACTTCCAACAGAACATAGAACAGCGGAAGATCTTACAGGGCGGAAAGAACGCCGACCCGTTCGTGATCGCGCGGGCGGCCGTCGCCAATGCAACTGTAGTGACGATGGAGTCCTTGCGGCCACACGGTGCTGGAATCCCTAACATCTGCGAGCACTTCGGCGTGCCCTGGCTCTCCCTGGAGCAGTTCATGGAGGCCGAAGGCTGGACGTTCTGACGTCAAGCTCCCGGCGCCGTTGCATCGCCCCCGGCCCAGAGGCATCATACCCGTCCGCAACCAAGGAGCGGCTCCCATGCACGACATCGTCATTCGCGACGGCACCATCGTTGACGGCACCGGCAAGGCGCCGTTCAGCGGGGATGTGGCGATCGCGAACGGCCGCATTGCCGGCGTCGGCGGCAAGCAGGGCCCCGGCAAGCGCGAGATCGACGCCAAGGGGCTGATGGTCAGCCCCGGCTGGGTCGACGTGCACACCCACTACGACGGCCAGGCCATGTGGGACCCGCTGATCACGCCGTCGTGCTGGCACGGCGTCACCACGGTGATGTTCGGCAATTGCGGCGTCGGCTTCGCGCCGGTGAAGAAAGAGCATCGCGGCGCTCTGATGGATCTGATGGAAGGCGTCGAGGAAATTCCCAATCCGGTGCTGGCCGCCGGCCTGAACTGGGAATGGGAAACGTTTCCGCAATTCATGGATGAGCTCGAGCGCCGGCCGCGCGCGATCGACATCTGCGCCCAGGCCGCGCACCTGCCGACCCGCGTTTATGTGATGGGCGACCGCGCCATCCGCCGCGAGCCGGCGACGGCGGACGACATCGCCGAGATGCGCAAGCTCACCGTCGAGGCGCTGCGCGCCGGCGCGTTCGGCTTCACCACCTCGCGCACCGACTCGCACAAGACGCCGGCCGGCGACCATGTGCCGTCGCGCGACGCCGACGACTATGAGCTGCTCGGCATCGGCCAGGCACTCGGCGTCACCGGCACCGGCGCGTTCGGCATGAATTCGGATTTCGACGACGAGGAATTCGAGCTGCGCTGGATTCGCAAGCAGGCGCAGGCGACCGGCCGACCGGTGTGGTTCCTGCTCACCGACCGCTACTCCGATCCGCAGCGCTGGCGCCGCTTGATCAACGCCGTGCACGACATGCGCGCCGAGGGCCTGCCGGTGACCGCGCAGATGGCGGGCCGGCCGATCGGCGTCATGATGGGCATCGGCACCGCGCTCAATCCATTCACGGTGCGGCCGAGCTACAAGAAGCTCGAAAGCCTGCCGATCGAGGAACAGCGAAGGCGGCTACGCGATCCGGAGGTACGCCGTCAAATTCTTTCTGAGACGCCGTCCGAAACCGAGATCGAGAAACTCGCGCAGTTCCGCCAGGTGGTCTCGAAGGCGTTCGACAAGTTCTTCGTCATGGGCAATCCGCCGGACTACGAGCCCGGTCCGGAGAAGAGCGTCGCGGCGATCGCCAAGCGCGAAGGCCGCACCAACGAGGAAGT
>JASHVC010000723.1 GCA_030039655.1 Xanthobacteraceae bacterium
GAAGGCAACACGCTGGCCGAGGAGGAGGAATGGGCAAAGCTGCGGATGATCGTCGAAATCGCCGAGGAGGTGTGGGGTTAGTCATTGCTGTCATCGTCCGCGAAGGCGGACGATCCAGTACTCACGGCAGTGGCCGTGCTGGCAACGATTACTGGATGGCCCGCCTTCGCGGACGATGACAGAAACTAAGGAGCAAAGAAATGCAACGAACCAAACCGCCGTTCCGCGCCGATCACGTCGGCAGCCTGTTGCGGCCTGCGGCGCTGAAGCAGGCACGCGAGCGCCGCGCCAAGGGCGAGATCGCGGCCGCCGAACTGAAGGCGGTCGAGGATCGCGAGATCAAGGACATTATCAAGAAGCAGGAAGCCGCTGGGCTGCAATCCATCACCGACGGCGAATTCCGCCGCTCCTGGTGGCACCTCGACTTCCTCTGGGGGCTCGATGGCGTCGAAAAGCACGTGATGGATAGCGGCATTGCGTTCGCCGCGGTGACTACGCGCAACGAAGGCATCAAGGTCACCGGCAAGATCGGCTTTTCCAGCCACCCGATGATCGAGCACTTCAAGTTCCTCAAGGCGAACACGACGCGCACCCCGAAGATGACCATACCGGCTCCCTCGGCGCTGTACGGGCGGCCGATCGGCACGCCCGTCGATAAGTCCGTCTACCCGAACAAAGAGAAAATGTTCGACGATCTCGGCCAAGCCTACAAAAAAGCGGTGCGCGCTTTCGCCGATGCCGGCTGCCGCTACCTGCAGCTCGACGAGGTCTTCATCGCCATGCTGTGCGACCCGCATTACCGGGCGCAGATGAAGGAGCGCGGCGACGATCCTGATGCGCTCGGCCCGCTCTACGGCGAGCTCATCAACATCGCGATCTCCGATATCCCGCCCGACATGACGGTGACCATGCACCTGTGCCGCGGCAACTATAAATCGACCTTCATGGGCACCGGCGGCTATGAGGCCGAACAGGAGGTGCTGTTCGACAAGATCAAGGTGCACGGCTATTTCATGGAGTACGACACTGAGCGCGCCGGCGGCTTCGAGCCGCTGCGCTGCCTGCAGAAGGGGAGGCTGGCGGTGCTCGGCCTGGTGACAACGAAGAGCGGCAAGCTCGAAGGCAAGGACGCCATCAAGCGCCGCATCGAGGAGGCCGCCAAGTTCACCGATCTCGACCAGCTCTGCCTGTCGCCGCAATGCGGCTTTGCCTCCACCGAGGAAGGCAATGTCCTCGCCGAAGACGAACAATGGGCCAAGCTGCGCATGATCGGCGACATCGCGCGCGAGGTGTGGGGGTGAGTCATTGCCGGGCTTGACCCGGCAATCCATGCGGCGGCATGGCTGCATGGACCCGCGGGTCAAGCCCGCGGGTGACGAGTGAAAGAAGAGGGGGCTTTGGGAATGCCCAACATCGTTTCCGGGAAAGTCGCCATCGTCACCGGCGCTGGGCGCGGCATCGGGCGCGGCATCGCGCTGCTGATGGCACAGGAAGGCGCGCGCGTCGTCATCTGCGACATTGGTGCGAGCCTCGACGGCGCCGGCACCGACGTCGGACCGGCCCAGCAAGTCGTCGACGAGATCAAGAAGGCGGGCGGCGAAGCGATCGCCTCCACGCTGTCGATCAGCGAGCCCGGCAACGCCGACAAGATCATCAAGTCGGCGCTCGACGCCTTCGGCCGCGTCGACATTCTGGTCAACAACGCCGGCATCCTGCGCGACCGCATCTTTCATCGCATGAGCTGGTCCGATTGGTCCGACGTGATTGGCGTGCATCTGCACGGCAGCTTCAACATGAGTCGGGCCTGCGCGGTGCATTTCCGGGAACAGAACTCCGGCAGCTTCGTGCACATGACCTCGACCTCCGGCCTTGTCGGCAATTTCGGCCAGGCCAACTACATGGCGGCGAAGCTCGGCATCGTTGGGCTGTCGCGCGGTATCGCGCTCGACATGGAGCGCTTCAAGGTACGTTCGAACTGCATCGCGCCGTTCGCCTGGACGCGCATGATCGATTCGATTCCCGCCGAGACGGAAGAGGAAAAGGCGCGCGTCGCCCGCTTCCGCGAAATGACGCCGGAGAAGATCGCGCCGCTCGCCGTCTATCTCGGCTCCGACCGCGCCGCGGACATCAGTGGACAGATTTTCGGCGTGCGCAACAACGAGATTTATCTGTTCAATCAGAACCGACCGATCCGCACCTTGCAGCGCTCCGACGGCTGGACGCCGGAGAAAATCGACGCCCAGCTCAAAGGCGCTTTCAGCTCCTCGTTCACGCCGCTGGAGCGATCGACCGATGTCTTCTCGTGGGATCCGGTTTAACACTTGTCATGCACCGCGAAGGCGGGGCATCCAGTAATCGATGACGGCGTAGAATAGATTCAGGCGAATGTGATTACTGGGCCATCTGCCTTCGCGGATGGCGACAGGCAGAGGAAGCGCAATGACCATCGTCTACGACAAACTGATGGCGCTCGAAATCCCGGCTGCGGAGCAAACCTACGGGCCGAAGGATTGCATGCTGTACGCGCTCGGTGTCGGGCTCGGCCAAGATCCCATGAACGAGGACGAGCTGCCGTTCGTCTACGAGAAGAACCTGAAAGTGCTGCCGACCATGGGCGCGGTCCTCGGGCATCCCGGTTTCTGGATGCGCGACCGCGACACCGGCATCGATTGGGTGCGGATCGTCAACGGTGAGCAAGGCATAAAACTGCACCAGCCGCTCAAGGGCCAGAATACGGTCGTCGGCCGCCAGCGCATCATCGAGGTGATCGACAAAGGGACTGGCAAGGGCGCGCTCGTTCTCACCGAGCGGAAGGTGAGCGACAAGGCGACTGGCGAACCGATCGCCACCGTAACGCAGACGACGTTCTGCCGCGCCGACGGCGGCTTCGGCGGCCCGCCGCGAAAGTCGCCCGAGACGCATCCGATTCCGACACGCGAGCCTGATGCGGTCTGCGATTTCACAACGCGGCCGGAGACGGCATTGATTTATCGCCTCAGCGGCGACCGCAATCCGCTCCATGCCGAACCGGCGGTGGCCAAGCAGGCCGGCTACCCGCGGCCGATCATGCACGGGCTCGCCAATTTTGGCATCGCGGGCCACGCTGTGCTGAAAACTATGTGCGGCTATGACACGCAGAAGCTTGCTTCATTTGCGTGCCGTTTTTCTGCTCCGGTTTTTCCCGGCGAGACCTTGCGCACGGAGATGTGGCGCGACGGCCCGCTGGTGAGCTTTCGCACACGCGTGGTCGAGCGCGACGTGGTCGCGGTCAACAACGGCCGTGCGGAGATCAGATCGTGAATGAAAGCGCCGAGCTTGCGCCGATCCGCGAAGCGGTCCGCGCGCTCTGCGCAGATTTTCCTGGCGAGTATTGGCGCCAACTCGATCGCGAGCGCGCTTATCCGGATAAATTCGTCGAGGCGCTGACCAAAGCCGGATTTCTCGCCGCGCTGATCCCCGAAGAATACGGCGGCAGCGGGCTCACCATGAGCGCGGCCGTCGCCATCATGGAGGGGATCCAGGCGGCGGGCTGCAATGGCGCCGCCTGCCACGCGCAGATGTACACCATGGGCACCGTGCTGCGTCACGGCAGCGCCGAACAGAAAGCCCGCTATCTGCCCGGCATCGCCAAGGGTGAGCTGCGCCTGCAGGCCTTCGGGGTCACCGAGCCGACATCCGGCACCGACACGCTCAGCCTGCGGACTACGGCGGTACGCGATGGCAACGACGCCTACGTGATCAACGGCCAGAAAATCTGGACCTCGCGCGCCGAGCATTCCGATCTCATGCTGCTGTTGGCGCGCACAACGCCGCGCGAGCAGACAAAGTCCCGTACCGCCGGCCTTTCAGTCTTTCTGGTCGATATGCGCGCGGCAAAAGGCAACGGCCTGACCATCCGGCCGATCCGCACCGTGATGAACCACGCCACCACGGAGGTATTTTTCGAAAACATGCGTGTGCCTGCGGA
>JASHVC010000724.1 GCA_030039655.1 Xanthobacteraceae bacterium
GCACCATCAGGTGCAGAAGCTTTGCGACGTCGGCCTCGAACGGCCGGCTCTCGGAACGGTTCTCGTCAGCCATTGTCCTTAAGGCTCCCCAGCGATGTTTCTTGGGCGGGAGATGGAGAGATGTGGTTACGGATTCAAGATCGTCGCAGTGGGCAGTGACGCCTGGGCCGGCCGCGGAAAGCCTTCACGGCGCGACGGACGATCAGACCGGCACCCGCACGGTCGCCCTTAAGCCGCCGAGCTGTGAGTCGCCAAGAGTAATGTCGCCACCGTGGGAGCGGGCGATGTCGCGCGCAATCGCGAGCCCCAGCCCCGTCCCGCCCTCGTCCTGATTGCGCGCGTCGTCGAGGCGAAGGAACGGCTTGAACACATCCTCGCGCATGGCCGCGGGAATGCCGGGCCCGTCATCATCCACCGTCACCGTCAGCCAGCGATGATCGCGGTGGCCGGTGATAGACACGTTCTTGGCAAAGCGCACCGCATTGGAGACAAGATTGCCAAGACAGCGCTTGAACGCCGCCGGCCGCACCGTCACCACCGGCGGGCCATAGAACGCGACGTTGAGCCGATGCCCGTTGCGCTCGGTATCGGCCTTGAGCTCATCGAGCAGCGCCTCCGTGTCGGTCGGTGCCGATTGCTCGCCGGTATCACCGCGGGCGAACGCCAGATACGCCTCCAACATAGCGGCCATCTCATCGACGTCCTTCTTGATCCCCTCGATCTCCGGACTGTTGCCGAGCAAAGCCAGCTCCAGCTTGAAGCGGGTCAGGATCGTGCGCAGATCATGCGATACGCCGGCCAGCATAGTGGTGCGCTGCTCGATGGATCGTTCGACGCGCGCCTTCATTTCCAGGAACGCCGCCGCCGCACGCCGCACCTCGCGTGCGCCGCGTGGGCGGAAATTCGGCGCCTCGCGGCCCTTGCCGAACGCCTCGGCGGCATCGGCGAGACGCACGATCGGCCGGATCTGGTTGCGGAGGAACAGAATGGCGACGCCAAGCACCACCAGCGAAGTCGTCACCATCCACACCAGAAACATCCACGAATTCGGATCGTAGATATCGGCACGGTGGGCGAACACGCGCATGATCGTGTTGTCGTCGAGCTTGATGCGGATTTCCACGATGGACGAGCGGCCCAAGGTGTCGATCCAGAACGGCAGGTTGATTTGGTGTCGAATTTGGTCGGATAGCGCCACATCAAGCTGGGAGAAGAACGGCTTTGGGCTTGGCGCCGGCAGCTCGGCGCCCGGAAGAAAATCGACGGCAAGACCAAGCCGGTCCTGGGCGATGTGCTGCAGTTGCGCGCGGTCGGCGCCCGGCGGATAGGTCTTGTAGACGTCGATGAGGGTCGCGATCTCCTGCGTCACCGCCGTTGCGAGGTATTTGGTGACCAAATCCCAATGCCGCTCCATGAACATCAGGGCGACCACGGACTGCGCGATCACCATAGGCAAAATGATGATCAGGAGCGAGCGCGCATAAAGTCCGGTGGGCGTGAACGCCTTGATCTTCTGCGCGACCCGGATCCAAGGTCCGTAGATCGGTCCGGCAACGTAAGCGGCGGCCCGCTGCGCGCTATTCGCAGCCGCCGCCAGGTGACCGGCGGCCGTGCGCAAATGTCCTAGACCCTGGTCGAAACTGGTCATCGCGCCGCTCACATAACCGGCACCAGCCGATAGCCGATGCCACGCACGGTCTGCACGATTAGTGGGTTGGCTGGGTCGTTCTCGATCTTGCGGCGCAATCGGTTGACCTGCACATCCACGGTGCGCTCGCTGACCGCATCGCCGTTGCCGGCCAACGCCTCGCGCGGCACGGTCTCACCCGCGTTCGTCGCCAGCACGCGTAGCATATCGCATTCGCGTTCGGTGAGGCGGATCGCCTCCTCACCGCGGCGCAATTCCCCGCTCGCCATGTGAAAGACGAACGGGCCGAAGCGCACCGATTGCAGCGGCGCCGAGTACTGCGGCCGCGCGCGCTTGAGAATATTGGCGACCCGCAAAGCCAGCTCGCGTGGCTCGAACGGTTTGGACAAATAATCATCAGCGCCAAGTTCGAGACCCATGATGCGGCTCTCTTTCTCGTCACGCGCCGTCAACATCAGAACCGGTACCGCCGATCCGACGCGCAGCGCGCGGACGAAATCGAAGCCGCTCTCGCCCGGCATCATGACGTCGAGGATGAGCAGATCGAACTTCAGGCCTTCGAGTTTCGCACGCGCTTCGGCCGCGGTCTCGGCGGTCGACACCCGATAGCCCTCGCCAAGCAGGAAGCGCGACAGCAGTGCACGGATGCGGCGGTCATCATCGACGACGAGCAGGTGCGGCGCGTCGTCGGCAGGCTTTGCCGGCGCCGCGGCGGTCATGAAGCGCCGTCTCGCGAGCGCCGGCGCGTGCCGTCAGCCTGCGCGATCAGGCGCAACACGTGGTCGCGATCCTCGGCATTGATCATGCCGGCAAGAAAGCGCCGCGCCGCCTCGCGCCCGCCGGGCCCAAGCTCGGCCAGCACGGATGCGATACGGGCGGTTTGCAGGCCGGCGAGTTGCAGCGCCAACGCCTCGCCCGCCGGCGTCACGTAAAGCAGCCGCTGGCGGCGATCGTTCTCGCCTTCGCGTTGCACGATGTACCCATCGTCAATCAGCTGCTTAAGCACGCGGCCGAGCGACTGTTTGGTGATCTTGAGAACATCGAGCAGGTCCGCAACCTTCATGCCGGGATTGCGGTTGACGAAATGCAGAACGCGATGGTGCGCCCGCCCGAAGGTGAGCTTGGCCAACACCTCATCGGGATCGCCGACGAAGTCGCGATAGGCAAAGAAGAGAAGTTCGATGAGGTCCCAGCACGGTTCGGAGGCCGGCGCCGGATGCTCGATCGCTGCCGCGGCGCGGGAATGTGCCGGAGTGGTGACGCTGATGTCCGCCATTTATGTCAGCACTATTGACATATTTCCGGTTGGTTGTTAACAGAAATAAGCGTAATCACGACGGCAACGGCCTCTCCTCACCCCCGAACGGTGTTCGCGTGAGGCCGTTGAAACCATACCGAGAGTCCCGTCCCGACGCAAAAGCCTCAGAATTTTGCGAATTTCTGGGCAGGAACGGACTCTACAAGGGAGGCAATGCCGATGGCCGTGCCCTTCGACCAACGTTCCGACCTCATCTGGTTCGACGGCAAGCTCATACCCACCGTCGACTGTAAGATCAGCGTGCTCACTCACGGCTTGCATTACGCGAGCTGTGTGTTCGAAGGCGAGCGCGCCTATGGGGGCGTGATCTTCGAGGGGACTAAGCACTCCGAACGCCTGAAGAACTCGGCCAAGGTCCTCGACTTCGAGATTCCCTATTCGGTGGCCGAGATCGACGCCGCCAAACAGCTTGTCCTCGACAAGAACAATCAACGGGATGCTTATGTGCGACCCGTCGCCTGGCGCGGCTCGGAAGCGCTCGGCGTGTCGGCGCAGCAAAACAAAATTCACCTCGCCATCGCTACCTGGGAGTGGCCGAGCTATTTCGATCCGGCCCAGCGCCTCAAGGGCATCCGCCTCGATCTCGCCGAATACCGCCGCCCCGACCCGAAGACCGCGCCGTGCCTCGCCAAGGCGGCCGGCCTCTACATGATCTGCACTATCTCCAAACACCGGGCCGAACAGCGCGGCTACGCCGACGCCATGATGCTCGACTGGCAGGGCCGCGTCGCCGAGTGCACCGGGGCGAACATCTTTTTTATCAAGGACGGCAAGATCCACACGCCCATTGCCGACTGCTTCCTCGCCGGCATCACCCGTGCGACCGTACTCAACCTCGCCAAGCAGGCTGGCATCGAGGTGATCGAGCGTCGCATCATGCCCGAAGAACTCGGCAGCTTCTCCGAGTGTTTCATCACCGGCACGGCGGCCGAGGTGACGGCGGTGTCGGAGATCGCCAACTGGACATTCACCCCCGCCCGCATCACCGCGCAGTTGATGCGCGACTACAGCGACACGGTGCAGCCCAAGGGCAAAGCCGCGGCAGCTTGAGCGACGCCGTTAGGCCGCACCGTCGCGGGTTCATCTACACGGGAGGCGAAGCTTAAAGCTTCCGGCCCGCGCTATTTCCCTGTCGTGCGGGCCGAGACGCTTCGCCCTACGAGGTTCTGCGGGAGCGCCGCGTGACTTGATGAAAGCGTGAGTTCACGACATTGCAACAACAGCCGCCGCCGTATCGAGGTACTCCTGAAAGAGCACCAGCTTTCCTTAATCGTATTTAAAGACGTGGACCCAATCGTCCTTAATCGCTTTTCCTGTCTTCTTTGACCGAGCAATCGACCTGCCGATCGCTACGACAGTGTCACCTTGTTCAATGAACTCACCCGGCACAAACTCGGTAAATTCCAAGCTCTGTGCCACTCGCGTGAAGAAATCTGCGACCTCCTGCTTCCCTTTGAAATGACCTGCCCAGGGCAATTTGTCTTCAGGACCAGGAGATATCCAAATACAATCGTCACCGACAATGTCCGTTACAAGGGTCGCAATGTCACCTCGCTTAAAAAGCTCATAGCCTCTTTTTGTTGTCTCAAGATTGGATGCCATTGATGTCCTCGCCCGGCGATTGAATGGGCTCGATAACAACTGCATCCGAACGACTTTAAGCGTTCGGGTCATTCGCATTCGGATAGAAAAGCTGTTGCCCGTTGATCTTGTAACCAGCAATGACTCTTTGTCCCTCCGGCGAAACCACCCAGTCGATGAATTGCTGGCCAAGGTCCTTCTTCACGCTTGGACATTTCACCGGGTTCACCAGCATCACGCCGTATTGATTAAAGAGGCGTTTGTCGCCCTCGACAACAATCGCCAGATCGCCCCGGTTCTGAAAGGCAAGCCACGTGCCGCGATCCGATAGTACGTAGGCATTCGACGCCGACGCCATATTCAGCGCAGCGCCCATCCCTTGACCGATTTCCTTGTACCAAGGGCCTTTATTTTTCTCGATATCGATGTCCGCATCCTTCCAAAGCGCAAGCTCGGCGATGTTCGTGCCGGAACGATCGCCGCGTGAGATAAACGGCGCGCCCTTGGCCTTGATCGTTTGCAGCGCCGTCAGAATGTCTTTGCCTTTCACGCCTGCTGGATCATCTTTGGGACCGATCAAGATGAAATCGTTGTACATCACCGGATAGCGTTTGACGCCGTATCCTTCCGCCAAGAATTTCTCCTCGGCCGATTTTGCGTGAACAAACACCACATCGGCATCGCAACGCCGGGCGGTATCGAGGGCTTGTCCGGTGCCTTGCGCCAAAACCTTAACTGTGATCCCGGTCTTTTCCTTCACCATCGGAAGCAGATAGCCAAAGAGACCCGAGTCCTGCGTCGAAGTTGTCGAGGCAACGACAATCGACTTTTCTTGCGCATATGAATGACTGCGGATCAAGGCGGCAGCCACGATCAACAATACGATTGCTGACGCTTTCAAGAACTGCTGCAATCGGTTCATGAAACCCGTCTCCCTGGCAAAGTCAGAAGTCCTCGTCTAGCGAGTCGTCAAG
>JASHVC010000725.1 GCA_030039655.1 Xanthobacteraceae bacterium
GCCTTGCCGTAATTGACGTTGACTTTCTCGACTTCCAGGAACGGCGTGGCGGCGTCGCGGAACGAGGATTCCGGGCGCGCGGTGGTTTCGATGGCGCCGCCCAGATAGACGCGCCGCACGGTCTCGTTGCGCATCACCTCGTCGGCAGTGCCCTCGGCGATGCGCTCGCCCACATACATGGCGATCACACGGTCGACCAGGCGTGCGACGCTCTTGACGTTGTGGTCGACCAGCAGCACCGCGCGGCCGTCGTCGCGCAATTCGCAAATGAGATCGGAAAACGCCGCGGTTTCCTTCGGTGTCAGCCCGGCAAACGGCTCGTCGATCAACAAGACTTTTGGATTGCGCGCGATTGCCTTAGCGATCTCGATTTTGCGGAGGTCGGCAAAGGGGAGGGTGGCTGGGCGGCGGTCGAGCACCGCGCTCAAGCCGACACGGTCAGCAATGGCGCGCGCCCGCTCGTCGGTTTGCGGGTCCGCCAGCAGCTTTGTGAGCTTGTCGGGCAGCAGCGCGAGCTTGATGTTTTCCAGCACGGTCTGCCGATGCAGCGGACGCGAATGCTGAAACACGATGCCGGCGCCCATGCGCGCAATCCGGTGCGAAGGCCAGCCGGCGACATCGACGCCGTTGATGCGAACGGATCCGGCATCGGGGCGCTCGATACCCATGATCAGTTTCATCACTGTCGATTTACCAGAGCCGTTGGGGCCGATCAGGCCGAGAATCTCGCCGGCCTCGACGGAGAGCGTCATCCCTTTCACGGCAACAAGGCCACCGAACCGTTTGGTGAGGCCCGTCACTTCCAGATGCGCGCCGGGCTCGGCCATGTTCACGCGCCTTCTTTGGTTCGCGTGAGCAGGCCGAAAAAGCCGCTGGGGAAGAACAGCACGACGCCGAGCGCCAGTGCGAAGACGACAAAGTTGGCAAGATCACCGATCGGGCGTAGTGCCTCGCTCATGGCAATCAGAAATATCGCCCCGAGGATCGCACCGAGAATGGTACGGCGACCGCCGAGCACTGCGGCGATGATGATCTGCACGCCGACCGTGATGTCGATAAACGTGCCGACCGACGCCGAACCGAGATAGAACACCATCATCGCGCCGGCGAGGCCGGAGAAGAAGGCGCTGATGATGAAGGCGGTCAGCTTGTGTTTGGTGACATTGAAGCCGAGTGCGCCGGCCTGGACGGCATCCTGCCCGCTTGCCTGCAGGATCAGTCCGACTGGCGATCGCGACAGTGAAAATAGGATTGCAGCACTTATGGCCATGAACCACAGCGCGATCTCGTAGTTCAGTGCGTCGCTGATAGTGATGACATCCGGAACGGTGAGGCCGATCTCGCCTCCGGTCAGATGAGCGTCGACCACGATGTAGTTCTGTAGCATCAACACCGCGACCAGTGTCGTCAGGCCGAAATAGGGTCCGCGCACGCGCAGCGCCGGCAAGGCAAGCACTACGCCGCCAGTGACCGCAGCGAGTGCACCGGCGGCGATGCAAAGGAAGATCGGTGGCTGGTAGAGGTTATCGAGGATGCCCGCGGTGTAGGCTCCGGTGCCGATCAGAAACGTCGGTCCGAAATTTACCTCACCGGCGAAGCCGAACAGGAGGTCCCACGCCATCGCGAAGACGCCAAAATAATAGGCGACGGTAAGAAGGCCCAGGATGTAGCCAGACGCGCCCAGCGGCAGGAACGACGCGGCGACGACGAGGCCAAGGCCGACCATTAGAATCCGCGCGGTAGAGCCTAAGCGCATCTAGCGGCGCCCCAAAAAGCCGCGCGGCCTGACATACATGACCGCGACCAACAGGAGCAGTGCCGGAATTGTGCGATAAGCTGGCGATATTAGATATGCGGTGAGCGTTTCCAGATAGCCGACCACATAGGCGGCGATCAGTGCTCCGGACACGCTGCCGAGGCCGCCGAGCACGACGATAGAAAACGCGCTCGCGGTCAGCGGCCCGACGCTGTAAGAGGAAACGCCGAGAAACATGCCGAGCAGCACGCCGGCAACGCCGACCAGCACGCCGTAGATCGCCCACACGGCGATGTAAACCTGCGACAGTTCGACACCGAGCAGCGTCACTCCGCGCGGATTCATCGATGCGGCAAGCACGGCCTTGCCGGCGCGTGTGCGGTTCACCAGAAGCCAGAGCAAGCCGATCGCCAGCCAGCAGACGATGGCGGTGAAGATCTCGTTCTTCGGCGTGCGCACGCCGACGATTGAAATCACGCCTTCGACGATCGGCGCGACGGTCTTGGCATTGTTGGTGTAGAGATAGGCGATCAACTCCTGGAGCATGATGCCCCAGAGCAGCGTCGCTGTGAGGATGAAAATCTCCTTTTCCTCCTCACGGATTTTCCGCGTCTGCTGCAAGGGCCGCACGATGAGGAAATAGGTGATAAGCGTCGCGCCGAGGCCGACCGCAACGCCGAGCGCCGCTCCCGAATAAGGCCCGGCATGGAGCTGGTCGCCAGCGGCCCAGGCCGCGACCACTGCAGCGACCATCAAGGCGCCATGCGACAGGTTGAGGACGCCGGACACGCCGAAAATTAGAGCGAAGCCGGTGGCACCGAGGGCGTAGAGCGAGCTGATCGCGAAGCCGTCGATCAGGATTTGCCAGAACAGCGTCACTCAACCGGCTCCGCTCAAACATCTCCCCCGCGTGCGGGTGCAGGCGGGGGAGATTTCGCTGCTGCGACGCAAGCTTCCGTCAGTTGGCCGAGCCGACCTTAATGAACTTCGGGAACTTCATCTTGCCGTTGGCGACTTTGGCGGGCCAGAGGTTGACTTGTTTGCCGTCCTGCCATTGCAGCATCAGCCCGCTGATGGTCTCGGGCCCGATCTCAAGCGCGTGTGGATTTGCACTGTCTTTAGCCTTGAATTTGATGCGACCGATGGTGCCGACATAGTCGGTTTGCTCCAGCGCCTCGACCAGCTTGTCGGAATCGGTCGAGCTGGCCCGCTTGATCGCATCGGCGAGGTAATAGACCTCGTCATAGGCGGTGTAGCCGCAATAGGACGGGTTGTTGCCGAACTTCGCCTTGAACGCGGCCACGAACGGCAGCGTCTTCGGAGTTACCG
>JASHVC010000726.1 GCA_030039655.1 Xanthobacteraceae bacterium
TGTCCATCACGATGATGGAAGCGTCACGCTTCAGATCGTCGAAAAACATCGAGTGAAGCAGGGTGGTCTTGCCGCGCCCTGGCGGGGCGATGATCCAATGGCCGGCAAAGCGCTGTTCCTCAGGTAACGTGAAGGGGAGCGGCATCGAGAACAGCTCTAGGAATGGGGTGTCTTTCAGATAGGCCTGAGCAACTTCCCTTGCTGAGCAGTGTCCTTTCGATGCTGCTTCGTAGGGTCCAATGAGGTGGGTGTTCGGTTTGATGCTCTCAACGTCAGTGCCGGACTCCCGATAAATATTGTCCATAATAGTTCGGGCAAGATGATGAAATACATGACTCTTGAAGCGTGATTTGCGGGAGTGCTCGACGAATTCGACGGCTATTTCCTGGATTAAATTGATAGCCTGCGGCATTTGCTCGGAGAGCGGGAGAGCGAAAGCGTGCTCGTGTTCGAGCTCGTCATACGCAGAGCGGGGAAGGCAACTAACAAGGCCGCAGACGATCGGCGTAAGTGCTGAATCGATCTCTTCGACGACATCTCCCCACTTGGTGTAAAGTTCCTCACGGTCAGCAAGGTGGTCTCGTAACCACTGAGGATGGTCGTCAGCCGATTTTGGCTTGATCAGATAGGAGTCGTAAACGCCCTCGGCACGAAGTAGCTCATCTATCGCTTTGCGAATGGCGGCCTGGACCGTTTTGGAGGGTTCACGATCCTCAAAAGCGAGATCGAGGATCATGCTGGTGAACTTTTCGCACGCGACTGTCTTAACGAGGGGATACTGCTCGCGCGCCGCATTTACGCGGTCGTAGTCTTTGAGGATGTCGTATTCGGGGCCTTTCAAGATGCTTCCAGCGCTCGGTGCGGGCAGGCCATAGACCCGCAGCCGCTCCGTAGGTGACATCAGAGGCTTGTTCCACCATTCGTCGCTCATCGCTTGTTCGCCCGATCACGATCTTGCTTCTCTATGGCCTTTTGCAGCATGTGGTCTTTTTCAAAAAAGCTTCCGATGCCCAACACGACAAGGCCAACGACGAACACTCCGAATGCGGTACTGTACTGCCCGGTTACGACGAGGATGACCGTGAAGATGAGGAAGGCGAGACTAATCAATGGAAGGAGGCACCCTGGATTGGCCTCGAAAAAGGTCGGGGCATGGGTAACAGGCGCGGCCTGAGCAAAGTCGAGAAGCTTGCGCGCGTCGAGGTCTCTAGGATTTTTTTTGACTGCCTCCTCGGCAATGGCAAGCGCGCTCTGTTTGTCATGGAGATTTAGATACACCTGCGCCAAATGACGGCGATACTGGACCGTGTACGGGCGATAGGCGATGGCGCGTTTGAGGAGCTCCCGAGCCCGTTCCAAATGCTCCTTTGATGCGTCAGCATAAGAGTACAACTGTGATTCATAAAACAGGGCCGTCCCGGACAGATCGTCCTGAGTGAGGGTATCCGTCTCGCCTTTGTTTTCACCCTTTTTGATTTCGACGATAAGTTTGGCATTGCGATCTTTAGTGCGTGCAAGCTCAATGTACTTGGCGGCCAGACCGAGGACGTGATCGCCTTTGTCCGCTATCCAGTCCTCCAAGTAGGAATGTGCAAGCCGCATATCTTCAATTGCGGCTTCCGGGTCGTACGCGCCGCGCTCGGCAGCCACGCGCTCTGCATCAAGCTCTGCTTCTCTTTTTCGAGCGGCTTCCGCTTGCTGAACGGCCTGGTCCTCGGCTATCCGCCGTTGTTGCTCTCTGTATTTCTTGTAGTCTGCGGTTTTCGTTTTGATGAAGTTATGCGTCCGTAAAACAGTTGGAGCGCAGTGTTGCTTGTAAAACGCCGAAACCCTCTGGTAGTGAGGCTCTGCCTTTTGTTTGATCGGATCAAGGCGAACGGCAAGCTCCGCGCCAAGGCGCGAATGCGCGATGTATCGGGCAATTCGCCCTATCGGTTCATCTTCGCGAAACACGCGTCGCCCCACAACACGCATAGATTGAACATGCGTTGGTTGTGGGAAGTCAAGACTGAAAGTACTGCTGGAATCGCCGACTAAGCTGACAATGCTTGGGAAAAGGACGGGAGGTGGCCACCTCCCGTCCTCAATTCAGTCTTCGCTTCCGTCGAAATCGATGTTCTCAGGAATCGGCAGACCGTGCCGCTTGAAGTAGTCGAGGACGGCTGGCGTGTACCAGATCGGATGACTGTGCCGATACGGACCGAGCTTCCGGCAAGCCGGGAATGCATCTTTCGCGTACACGGGATCAAACATCAGCCGACCTGTGTGTGTCCTGCCATAAGGCCAACCCAACAGCTTCTTTAAAGCGCTCCACGAGAGGTAGAGCGGTAGCTTCACCTGGTAAGACATCTGGCTTCTCCGGTTTGCGGAGACATCCGGATGCTCCTAGGTTCTGCTAGCAGCGGTTGAAGTGTAGAGCCGGCGTGGGCGCAATTGCAAGATGTGCAAGGTGCACCAAGGTGCACCAAAACGCGCTGCGTTACGGTACAGCCGCGACGTTTTTGCCAGAGTGACTAAGCTGTCGAAATTCGTCGAGTAGATCGGCCCAGTCTTGCATGAGTTGCGTGCGCTCTTTCAAATATCGGGCGCGATTGTAAGCCCGCCTCACCTCGTTTTCGTTCTGACGCGCGAGCGCCGCTTCGATCACGTCGGGGTTGAAGCCCCGCTCGTTGAGGATGGTACTCGCCGACGAACGGAAACCATGGGCACACATCTCGTCCTTGGCATAGCCCATCCGCCTTAGCGCCGAATTCATTGCATTTTCGGACAGAGGGCGAGTAGCGGAACGGATGGACGAAAAGACCAGCCCGTTGCCGTGCGATAGGCCCCAAACATCGCGCAGGACGGTGAGAGCCTGACGCGAGAGGGGCACGTCGTGCGGACGGCGCATTTTCATGCGCTCGGCCGGGATAACCCAGGTCGACTTCGGCCAGACGATCTCGTTACGGCGCATGAGCCGCACCTCACCTGGCCGCGCCATTGTAAGAGCTAGAAACCGGATCGCCGCGCGAAGCGTCGGCCAGCCATCGTATTCCTCGACGTTGTCCATCAGCGCCCCAAGCTGACCTTCATCCGTTATTGCGGGCCGATGTGCGACCTTGGGAGCCATCAAGGCCCCTTTGAGTGCGTACGTTGGATCGTTGGGAGCACGCAGCGTTGCAGCTGCGTAGCGGAAGATCGTGCCGATCATGCCGCGTAGCTTTCTGGCCGTTTCGCGCCGGCCGCTAATCTCGACCTTCTTTAGGATCAAGAGAATCTCGGCGGCCGTGATGTCGGCGATCGGCCGTTTGGTAAGCGCCGCTGCGAGAGAATGAAGCATCCAGCGGTTCTTGATCATCGTCGTGGCGGCGGCGCCCGTCTGCTCGCGTCCCCGCAGGTACTCTTCGGCAACGGCGCCAAAAGTGTTGTTGGCAGCTGCCGCAGCCGCGAGCCTTTCGAGCTTTCTGTTCTGCGATGGGTCTCTACCATCAGCGAGCAGCGTTCGCGCCTCGTCACGCTTGGCGCGAGCTGAAGCGAGCGACACTTCGGGAAACGCGCCGAAGCTGAGCATGTTTGCTTTGCCGGCGAAGCGATAGCGAAAGCGCCAAAGCCTTCGGCCGCTCTCCGTGACGCGAAGATGCAAGCCGCCGCCGTCAACCAACGCATACGCCGTTGCCTTCGGCTTTGCGTGTTCAACATTGAACGCGGTGAGTGGCATGTGAGTACAACATCAGTGTGGAAAATAAATCGTACTCACAATTGTACTCACAAATGTGAGTACAGTCACAGGTCGCCATGCAAGACCATGAGCAATCGATTTCTCATAAGCTATTGATTGAATTACGCTATGGAGCGTGATAGGCAACAGCGGAAAATGAGTGTGGTGCCCGTGGAGGGAATCGAACCCCCACTCCTTGCGGAACACGATTTTGAGTCGTGCGCGTCTACCAATTCCGCCACACGGGCATGGGGGGCTATCTATATCTGCGGACGCCGCTCGCGGCAAAATGAAAATCGCCGGTCTTGCTTCGCCCCTGAAGATCGGCCAATTACTGCCCATCGCGACAGCACGCCTGCGAGGGTCCCATGCATCAGGCTTTGCCTCTGAAGCGGAATTGGAGCGAGCGGCTCGGCTTGGCGCCCACGTACGCGGCGTTGGCCATATTCATGCTCAGCTTTGCGACGCTGGCGGAAGCCTGGTATTTCCAATTCGTGCTGCATTACCAGCCCTGTCATCTCTGCCTCATCCAGCGCATTCCTTATTATATTGTCATCCCGCTTTCGCTCGTGCTTGCAATCGCCGCGCGGGCGAAGACGCCGCGCCTGCTCATCACCACCGGCTTGGTCGCGCTCCTCATCGCCGCGCTGTGCAGCGCGGCGCTCGGAGCCTATCACGCCGGTATTGAATGGGCCTTCTGGAACGGGCCAAGCGATTGCACGGGGCCGCTCATCAATCTTAACAGCGGCGGATCGCTACTCGATCAGTTGAACGCCACCCACGTGGTGCCCTGCGACAAGGCGGCGTGGCGCTTTCTCGGCATTTCGCTTGCCGGCTATAACTTCCTGATCTCGCTGGCGCTCGCGGCCATCGCCGGCTGCGGCTTGCTTGGACAGACCTATCGGATCGGTCGGGCCGCCTGATCCGCAGCGGCGACCGCGGCAAAAGACCTCAATGGCTCGTTTCCTGCGCGTGCGCGTTGCAAATAACGCGCCGATCAACTAACGTTGAATCTGGATTCTCGCGGCAAATCCCGGCGCTGATCGGACGCGGACGTCCGCAATAAATAACAAAATTTCCGCGCGTTCGGCGGCGGTCGAGGGAGGACGAGATGCGTTCCATGGAACGTGGCGTCACCACGCGGGCGGCTGCTGCCGCGCGCGTCTTGTTGCTGCCGCTTTCGCCGGCCGTCGCCCAAGCGCGCCAGTGTGGATTTAAGAAAACAAAAAGCGAAGGCTTGTGCCACCGCTCAGGCTGCAATCGCCGCGGTAGCGGGACCAAACCAAAGACCTCAGAGGGAGAAACCACATGAGCTTGAAAAAACGTGATGTGCGGATATCGGCGACCGTTGCCACAGGGGTGCTGTTGGCGCTGGCGCTGCAGCTCGGTGCGGCACGGGCACAGCAGCCCATCGTGATGAAGATTTCCACACCGACCATCCACGACATTCCCGACATGTGGGCCAAAAATTTTGCCGCCGCCGTGGAAAAGGATTCGGGCGGCCGCATCAAACCCGAGGTTTATCCGGCTAGTCAGTTGGGCTCGATCCCCCGGCAGATCGAAGGCACGCAGTTCGGCGCCATCCAAATGGAGATCGTACCACCGGAATTCATGGTCGGCCTCGACGAGCGCTTCCAGGTCATGGCGGCCCCGGGCCTCGTGGATTCCCAGGCGCACGGCCAGCGTGTCGCCGCCGTCCCCGAAGTGCAAAACATGATGCTTGGTCTTGGCGCCGACAAGGGCCTACATGGCGTCGGACTGTTTATGGCCGAACCCTCCGAGCTCATTACCAGAGTCCCAATCCGCCGTCTCGAGGATTTCAAGGGCA
>JASHVC010000727.1 GCA_030039655.1 Xanthobacteraceae bacterium
ATGCTGGCCAAGGTTGGGCTGTCGGACAAGTTGGATTCCTATCCGAGCCAATTGTCAGGCGGGCAACAACAGCGCGTGGCGATTGCCCGCGCCTTGGCGATGCGGCCGAAGGTTCTCCTCTGCGACGAAATCACCTCCGCGCTCGATCCGGAGCTGGTGAATGAAGTGCTGAGAGTCGTCGAACAGCTTGCCCGCGAGGGCATGACCTTGATGCTCGTCACCCATGAAATGCGCTTTGCTCGCGATGTCGGAAGCTCGCTCGTGTTCATGCACCACGGCAAGGTGCACGAGCAGGGTGCGCCGAAAAGCGTTTTCGCCGCGCCGAAGACACCTGAGCTGCAGCAGTTCATCGGCTCGATCAGCTGAACGTGCGTGACTAGGCGCGCGGCCAAAGCGACGCGCGACTACCGCCGCGCCGGGAATAGCGCTGCGGGGAAATCCGCCGCATAGCGTGGCGCTTTTTCGCGCGGCTGATAGTCCGGGCGAGGCTCGGGGTCGGGCTCGACGGCCCGGCGATAAAGGTGCCAGGTCGCGTGGCCGAGCACGGGCACCACCACTGTGAGGCCGAGGAAGAGCGGCAGCGAGGCGATTACCAACAGCGCGGCGACGATCAACCCCCACAGCGCCATGGTCAGCGGATTGGCGAGGACCACGCGGACAGACGTGAGCAGCGCCACCGCGGCGCCTACGTCACGGTCGAGCAGCAGCGGGAACGACACGGCGCTGATGGTCAGCGTCACGACCGCGAACAGGAAGCCGATGCCGGTCCCTTCGATGATGAGCCTCCAGCCTGCCGGCGTCTCGAAAACGTCGTGGATGAATCGACCGATCGAGGTCGGCGGCGTGTAACCGAAATTAGCGATGTAGATCGCCTCGGCGACCACGAGCCAAATAAGAAAGATCGCCATGAGCAGCAGGCCGAGCGCGATGATGGCTCCAAGCGAAGGCGAATGCAGTACGTCAAGCGCGTGGCTCGACGCACTGTCGAGCCCGGCTTCGCGGCGCCGGCTCAGTTCGTAAAGCCCGATTGCGGCGAGCGGTCCGATCAGTGCAAAACCGGCGGCGAGCGGAAAGGCCAACGGCAGCATCGAGCCGCCGAGCGTCACCTCGACGAGCACAATGCCAAGCAGCGGATAGATCGCGCACAGGAAAATGGCGTGGGTTGGCATTGCCGCGAAGTCGTCGAGCCCACCTGCGAGCGCATACCAGAGATCGGACGGCGTGATGTGACGTATCGCCGGGCGTGCAGGACTTGTGCTCGCGCCGACAAGAATGTGTGACAGCGTCATTGGCGCACCTCCCTGAACCAAACCGTTCGCGGGCTGCGTGCGGCCGGGGCCGCAAGGCGCCCGAGGTCTTCACCAGCCGCCATCTTGCCACCAAGGGCGAGTCGACGCCACGCGCATGGCGGTGCGCCAATCTGCCGGTCACTTCACAATGCGGTGTTTTCCCTTTGTGCGCTGCAGCGAGCGTGTGCGTCACGGCGCCAACAAAAGAGGCCCCTTCCGGGGCCTCTTAGTGAAGGAAGTATTGCTAATTGTTTTTGTTGTTAGCGCCAATGATGATGCCAGCGGCGATGCCATCCTGGCGTGACAACGACGCCCGGCCCGCCGTAATAGTCGTAATAGCCGTAGCCATACGGGTAGCCGTAATAGGGCCCACCCACTTGGACGCCTACGCCGCCCGGTCCCGCATAGAAGCCTACTTGCGCCATAGCCGGAGCTGCTGCGATGAGGAGTGTCGCGGCGGCAACGATACCGAGTGCGAGTTTTCTCATGAGATCCTCCTTTCGCTACTCAAGTAAATAAACGCACCGGTGTGTGACGTTGTTCCGCGGGGCTCGTGGAGTTCCGCGGAACAAACCCGTAGCAGATTTGATGGAACAAAATTTGGTTCTCGCACTGCGTGCGGAGAACGTGGCGCTGCTTAGGCCGTTTATTCGGCAGCGATCCGTAGCGCTTCCTTTTCCTCGTGATCCTCGGGCTTCTCGCCTCGCAGCCACGACTGGAATCGGTCGAGATAAAGATAGACCACCGGCGTCGTATACAAGGTCAGAAGCTGGCTGAGCGCAAGGCCACCGACCATCGCATAGCCGAGCGGCTTGCGCAGTTCGGAACCCGAGCCGTGGCCGAACATCAGCGGCAGGCCGCTGAGCAACGCCGTCATTGTGGTCATCACAATCGGGCGGAAGCGGAGCAGGCACGCTTGCCGCACGGCATCGCGCGGCGACAGGCCGGCGCGCTCGCGGTTGATGGCGAAGTCGACAAGCATGATGCCGTTTTTCTTGACGATGCCGATGAGCAGGATGATGCCGATGATGCCGATCACCGAAAGATCGAAGCCGCCGAGCATGAGCGCAAGCAGTGCGCCGACGCCCGCCGAAGGCAGCGTCGACAAGATCGTGAGCGGATGGATGTAGCTCTCGTACAGCACGCCGAGAATGACGTAGACGACCACCAGCGACGCCGCGATCAGCACCGGCTCGTTCGATAGCGCGGCTTGGAACGCCTGGGCGTTGCCCTGAAAGGTGCCGATCATGGATGACGGCATGCCGAGGTCGTCGGACACCTTCTGGATCGCGTTGACGGCCTGACCAAGCGCTACGCCCGGTGGCAGGTTGAACGTGATGGTGACTGCCGGGAATTGGCCCGAATGCGAAACCAGCAGCGGCCCAATGTGACTGGTGTTGATGTTGACCAGGGTTGAGAGCGGAACGAGTTCTCCGTTGGTCGGTGCCTTAATGTAAAGCTGACGAATGGTCTCCAGGCTGCCCTGCAGCTTGGGCAGCGCTTCGAGCACCACGTAATAGGAATTGTTGGTGAAGTACTGGGTCACGTCGTTCTGCCCGAAGGCGTCGTCCAGCGTGTTGTCGATGACCTGTGGCTGGATGCCGAAGCGGGCCGCCGCATCGCGATTGATGGTGATGGTGACCATCGGAGCCCGATTTTGCGCGTCGCTGGCGACGTCGGCGAGTTCCGGCAGCTTCTTGAGCCTGTCCATCAGCCGCGGCACCCACGTATTGAGCTCCTGCAGATCGGGGTCCTGAAGAACGTATTGGAACGCGCCACGCGCGATACGACCACCGACGGTGATGTCCTGAGCGGGTTGCAGGAAAAGTCGTACGCCTGGGACCTGGGCGAGCTTGGGTCGCAGCCGGTCAATGATCTCCGAAGCGGAGGCATCGCGATCGTCGCGCAGCTTTAATCCGATGACGAACCGGCCGGTGTTCTGGGTATTGCCGTAGCTGGGGCCGAAGAACGACCCGAAGTCGGACACATCGGGATCCTTGGAAATCACGTCGGACAGGGCCCGTTGGAGCGCGATCATTTTCTCCGGCGAGACGTCCTGCCCGGCTTCAGAAATGCCCAAGATCATGCCGGTGTCCTGGATCGGGAAGAAGCCCTTCGGGATGGTCACGAACAGCACGCCGGTGACGGCGACCGTACCCAAGAAAACCAGAAGCGTCGTGAACTGGTGACGCAGCACTATGTCGAGCCCGTATCGATAGCCGCTGAGGAGCGCGTCGAATCCGGCTTCGACCGCGCGATAGAGGCGGCCATGCTCACGGTCATGCTCGCTGACCAGAAAGCGGGAGCACAACATCGGCGTCAGTGTCAGCGACACCACGACTGACACCAGGATCGCGGCAATCACCGTGATGGCAAACTCGTGGAACAGCCGCCCGACGATGCCGCTCATCAGCAACAATGGGATGAAGACGGCAATCAACGAAACGCTGATGGAAATAACGGTAAAACCGATTTCGCGCGCGCCTTTGATAGCGGATTGCAGCGGCGTAGTGCCGGCTTCGAGATGGCGGAAGATGTTCTCCACCACCACGATGGCGTCGTCGACCACGAAGCCGACGGCGATCGTCAACGCCATGAGCGACAGGTTGTCGAGGCTGAAGCCCGCAAGGTAGATGACAGCGATGGCACCGAGCAGCGACAACGGCACCGCGGCGCCGGGAATGAGCGTGGCGTGGATACTGCGCAGGAACAGCAGAATCACCAGCACAACCAGCGCGCATGACAGCATCAGCGTGAATTCGACGTCCTTGACAGCGGCACGGATCGTCTGAGTGCGGTCGACGATGGTGTCCAGATGGATGCCCGGCGGAATGACGGCATGCATACCCGCCAACGCGGTCTTGATGTTATCGACCGTGTCGATGACGTTGGCGCCTGGTTGCTTGAAGATGAGCAGGTTCACGGCCCTCTGCTCGCGGTGCAGCGCGCCGAGCGTGACGTCCTGCGGACCGTCGACAGCTTGGCCGACGTCGCGCACGCGAACCGGCGCGCCATTGCGATACGCAATGATGACGTCGTTGTAGGGGGCGGCTTCGGTCAATTGATCGTTGTCGATGATGGTGAAGGTCTGCTGCCGGCCCAACATGGTGCCTTTTGCAGAGTCTACCGTTGTGCTGATTAATGCGGCGCGCACATCCTCCATCGTTAACCCGCGCGCGGTCAGTTTGGCCGGATCCACCTGCACGCGGATAGCCGGTCGCTGCTGTCCGCCAATGGCCACCAGGGACACGCCGGTAATCTGTGAAATCTGTGTGGCGACCACGTTCTCGGCGAAGTCGTCCACTTTGGGCAGCGGCAGTGTGTCGGAGTAAGCCGCCACGATCAGGATTGGTGAATCAGCAGGGTTCACCTTCTTGTAGGTCGGGGGCGAGGTCAGGTTTTTCGGCAGATACGGGCCGGCAGCGGTGATTTGCGCCTGCACGTCCCCTGCGGCGCCGTCGATGTTGCGGTTGAGGTCGAACTGCAGCGTGATTACGGTCGAGCCCAGCGAACTTACGGAGCTCATCTGCGTCACGCCGGCGATCTGGCCAAACTGGCGTTCCAGCGGGGTCGCCACGGTGGCGCCCATGATCTCCGGATTGGCGCCGGTCAGCGTTGCGGTGACCTGGATGGTCGGAAAGTCGACCTGTGGCAGCGGCGCGACCGGAAGCAGCGGAAAGGCCACGATGCCGACCAGCGCCAGCGCGGCCATCAAGAGCGACGTCGCGATCGGGCGGCGGATAAAAGGCTCGGAGACGTTCATTTAAGACTTGTCCGCGGATTGCGTTGAGGCCGGCGTGGGCTTGATTGCGACGCGTGTTCCCACGTCAAGCCGCGACTGGCCGTC
>JASHVC010000728.1 GCA_030039655.1 Xanthobacteraceae bacterium
CGATCTGGCCGTCCGGATTGACGATCATGCTGCCGGCGATCATCGGGTAGCCGTCTTCGATGCCTCCCTTGGCCACGGCGACAACCCAGGTCGAATTCTGGTAGGCGCCGGCCTGCACGCTCAGGCGATTGTGGAAGCGGCGCTTGTCCGCCCCTTCGTCGCTCTTCTGTGAATTGGCCGCGGGCGTGTTGTAGCCGAGCACGATCAGCTCAACGCCTTGCAGCCCCATGACGCGATAAGTTTCCGGCCAGCGGCGGTCGTTGCAGATGCACATGCCGACGATGCCGCCCATGGTGCGCCAGACCGGGAAGCCGAGGTCACCGGGCTCGAAGTAGCGCTTTTCTAGATGTTGAAACGAGCGTGCCGGGTCGTATTCGGCGTGGCCGGGAAGATGCACCTTGCGATACTTGCCGACCATGCGCCCGTCGCGGTCGGTCAGGATTGCCGTGTTGAAGCGGTGTCCGTCTGGTGTCAGCTCCGCGTAGCCGAACGAAATGCCGATGCGGTTCTGCACCGCCGTTTCAAACAACGGGCGCGTCGCCGTACTCGGCATTTCGCGTTCGAACCAGGCATCAACTTCGCTCTGGTCGGTCATGTACCAACGCGGAAAGAAGGTGGTGAGCGCCAGTTCCGGGTAGACGACCAGGTCGCACTTGCCCGCGGCGGCTTCGGCGAGGAGGTCCAGCATGCGGCGAACGACCACCTGCCGGCTCTCGGCTTTTTGGATCGGCCCCATCTGCGCGGCGCCGATGCGCAAAGTGCGGCTCACGGCATTCAGCTCTCGATGACCTCATGCACGGCGACATCGCCGCGGCGCCAATAAGCCGCCGCCCGCATCCATTTCGGATTGGCGCCATGGTCGGCAATGAGTTGTTGCCGGAGGCCTTTTGCAGTGAGCGACTCGCAAGCCACCCACGCGTAGTAATCGCCGGCGGGAAGCTTCATCGTCGATAGGGCGCGAGACAGCGCGTCGCTCGCGCCGGGCGGAGCGCCGTCGCGGTGTGCCCATGTGACGGTCGCATTTGTCTTCGTGTCGAAGTCGATTTCGTCATCCGGGCCATCAACCTCGGCCAGCACCACGGTGCGCGCACCGCTCGGCAATTCGGCGAGCCGGCGTCCGATCGCGGGGAGGGCGGTTTCATCGCCGATCAGCAAATGCCAGTCGTACGCCGTCGGGATGATGAAGGAGCCGCGCGGCCCGCCGACATTGAGGGTGTCGTCGGGCTTTGCCTGCGCTGCCCAGCGCGTGGCAGGTCCGGCGTCATGGATGGCGAAATCGATCTCCAGCGTGTTGGCGGCCTTGTCGTGGCGGCGCGGGGTAAAATCGCGGCCGAGCATGTTCGGCGTGCCGTCGGCATTGCGCGTGCCGTCGGGGAAAAACACCTTCACGTGGTCGTCGAAGCCGAGACTGAGAAATCCTTCGAGGTCACCCGTCAGCGTCACGCGAATCATGTGCGCGGCGATTTTCTCGACCTGCTTGACGGTCAGGGTGCGGCGCCGTGCTTCATGGCGCACGCGACGCGGCGCGCGCGGGTCGGTTGTTTGCGCCGCAGCCTCTTGGGTTGCTAGCGAAGCGGGGCTGGACATTAGAAGCGCTCCAATTTTTTACTGTTCCAAGTATGGTGTTGTAGAAATTTCTACTGTTTGGCGGTCGCGTAAAGCAAGCTGGTACTTGGCCATTTGTTTTGCAAGTGCATGAACAAATGGCCCGCAGAAAAGGCTGCATTCTTGCATAGGCGCCAAGCGTGAGCGGCTGTTGGCGCTCTAAAAGCTAGGTGCCAATTTCCGCCCGCCGAAAACCGTGCGTCTCCCCGCAATATTGCGGCGAACGCCTCGCAAGAAGGCCCTCACTTGAGCGTCAGTCCAACGGCAGCAGCGGCACCACCGGCGCCCGCGACGCGCTCCTTTGCAGCGATGCGCCACTCGGGGTTTCGCGCCCAGTTTATCACGTACGTGCTGGCGATGATGGCCGACAATATCGAGCACGTCATCAGCTATTGGGTGTTGTTCCAGAAATTCCATTCGCCGGCGCTGGCGGGCTTCGCGGTGCTGTCCCATTGGCTGCCGTTTCTGCTGTTCTCGGTTGGGGTCGGCGCACTCGCCGACCGCGTTGATCCACGCCGCATCATCCAATGTGGCATGGCGCTGTTCATCATTGCGTCCGCGGGCTGGGGCTATTTCTTCGTCACCGGCACACTGCAGATGTGGCACGCCGTGGTCCTGCTGATCATCCACGGCTTGGCCGGCGTGCTGTGGCAGACACCGAATCAGTTGTTGCTCTACGACATCGTTGGCCCCGCTGATCTCATCAGCGCGGTGCGGCTCAATGCGATGGCGCGCTATCTCGGCGTGCTGGTCGGGCCGGCGGTGGGCGGTTTGATCATGCTGACGCTCGGGCCGTCGCACGGCATCGTGCTCAATACCGTCTTCTACCTGCCGCTGCTGTTGTGGCTGATCAACGCGCCCTATGGACCGCGATTTCGAGCCAATGCCGCGCCGCCGCCCACGCGTGCTGTGCGCGGTCTTGCCGACATCGTGCAGACCATTCGTGACATTTCCCCGAACGCAGTCATCGTCTCTATGACGCTGCTGGCAGGCTTGTCGTCATTCTTCGTCGGCAATGCCTACAACGCGCAAATGCCGGGATTTGCGCAGGATCTCGGCCACGGCGATCCGGGCGTGACCTACAGCATGCTGCTCTCGGCCGATGCCGCCGGCGCGCTTCTCGCCGGCGTGGTGCTCGAAGGCCGCAATCTGCTGCGGCCCGATCCGCGCACGGCTATCATTCTCGCCATGCTGTGGTGTGGGGCGCTAAC
>JASHVC010000729.1 GCA_030039655.1 Xanthobacteraceae bacterium
CAGGAGCAGGGCTATCGGACCTCGAGCGAAATCGCCAAAGGCGCGGTCGGCGTATTGGACCTCGACTCGTCGGGCGCGCCTGCCAACTTTTCCATGCGGGGCTTCACCTTTGGCGAGGTGAACGTTCTTTACAATGGAATTTCCATCGGCGTCGCCAGCGATACGACGCGCGTGATGGACATGTACAATTGGGCTCAGGTGGAATTCCTCAAGGGTCCCTCAGCCCTGATGTCGGGGCTGAGTGCGATCGGCGGCTCGGTCAATTACGTAAGCAGGCAGCCGACGACTGGGCCCATTCAAAACGAGATGGACTTGTCCATCGATACACTCGGCACATTCCGCTCGCATTACGGCTCTGGTGGCAGCACGACGATACCGGGCCTCGACTACCGGTTCGATGTGACTGGATCAAAGATCAACAGCTTCATCGACGGCGACTATCGCGATCTCGGCGATCTCTCCGCGCAGCTAAATTATCGCGTCAACGATTGGTTCAAGACGTTTGCGGCCATCGAATACAAATCGGATTCCGGCCATGCCTATTGGGGTACGCCGCTGGTGCCGATCTCGTTCGCCGGCTCGCATGCTGTCAACAACGTGGTCTCGGGCAATGCCTTCAGTACGTTTTCCGGCGACAATCTCGGGCCGATGACTATCGACTCGCGCACGCTGACCACGAACTACAACGTGGCCGACAATGCCACCGGCGCTCACGAGCTGTGGCTGCGCAGCGGATTCGAATGGTCGCCGCTCAACAACGTGACCGTGAAAGATCAGGTCTATTATTATCAGGCGCAGCGCAATTGGCTCGACAGCGAAACTTACGCCTACGACGACGGCGCGGAATTCGCCGCCGGCACCATCGACCGTGACCGCTTCTTTGTTACGCACAATCAGCACGTGGTCGGCGATAATATCGACTTCTTGTGGGATTCGCGGCTGTTCGGTATGGACAATCGTTTGGCGTCCCAACTCCAAGTCAGCGGCAACTGGATCACGTTCGTGGAAGAGGGCGATCCCAACGACTATCCTTACGACAATGTCAGCGTCGTCGATCCGACCCAGGGACTTTACGGTCCGCAGTTTCCGGATACCCGGAATAAGTTGCTCGGTGATGTCGCTGTAGCGTTCGAGGACCGTCTGAAGATCACGCCGCAGTTCGCGCTGATTGGCGGCATTCGCGTCGACGATTGGACGCTGACGAGCAGCGGCACCGACTTCGATGGCACGATTCCCTCCGGTGAGCCGTTCACCCAGGTTTGGCGGCCAGTTTCCTATCGCGCGGCCTATACCTGG
This sequence comes from Xanthobacteraceae bacterium, assembly GCA_030039655.1. The sequence continues at coordinate 1,297 of JASHVC010000729.1, forward strand.
GAGCCCATACCCAACTTGGTCTTCTACAGCATGTACGCCACGTCGTATGACCCGGCGGCCGCTGATGTCTTCTCGGTCAACACCAACGTACCGCTGGCGTTGACGAGCGCGCAAATCTACGAGACCGGCGTCAAGCAACTCTTTTGGGACAATAAGGCGGAGTGGACTTTCGCCGCCTACGACATCACCCGGCACAACGTCTATGTGCCAATCACCGAAACCGAGTCGGCGCTCGCCGGCGAGGTCGCCACCAAGGGCATTGAACTCGCGGGCGCGGTGCGTCCAATCGAAGGGCTGAAGCTCTGGGGAAATCTTGCCTTGACCCAAGCCCGCTACGAAAATTTCAATGCCTTCGACCTGAGTGGAAACTTCGTATCATGGACCGGCAACACGCCCTCGAATGTGGCGCCCGTCATCATCAATGCCGGCGCGTCCTATCGCTTCGAGCATTTGCGCTGGCCCGTGGAGATCGGCGCCTCGGTGCGCCATGTCGGAAACCGCTATCTTTTCGACGACGACTCCACCGTCATGGACGCCTACACGACGGCGGATGCTTACGCTTTCGTGGATTTTCCCGGCAAGGATCTGGGATGGCCCGACGTCAAGACCATGCGTCTGTCGTTCCGCGTGCGTAACCTGACCAATGCGGTCTATGCAGCGTTTTCCGATCCGGGCTATCCCGATCAGGTCTATCTCGGCGATCCGCGCACATTCGAACTTGCCATGTCGGCCAAGTGGTGATGGCATGGCATCGGAGGTGAGCGCCGATGTTTCCGCCGGAGCGTATCGTTTGTTTGACCGAGGAAACCGTCGAGACGCTTTATCTCCTCGGCGAGGATAGGCGCATCGTCGGTATTTCCGGCTACGTGGTGCGCCCGCCGCGGGCGCGCCGTGAGAAGCCGCGCGTCTCCGCCTTCACGTCGGCCGACATTGCGAAAATCATCGAGCTGAAGCCGGACCTTGTTTTGACGTTTTCGGATTTGCAGGCGGACATCGCGGCGACGCTGATCCGCACGGGTATCGATGTCCACGCGTTCAATCAGCGCAGCGTCGCCGAAATCCTCGATATGATCCGCACGCTGGGCGCCTTAGTCGGCGCTTTCGATCGCGCCGAGCGGTTGTCCAATGATCTGGCCAATGCGGTCGCGGCGGCGCGTCGGCGCGCGTCGCTGCTGCCGCGGCGCCCCAAGGTCTATTTCGAGGAATGGGATGATCCGATGATCTCGGGCATTGCCTGGGTGTCGGAGCTTATAGAGGTCGCGGGCGGCGAGGATGTGTTCGCCGATCGGGCCGTCTTCAAATCCGCCAAGGATCGCATCGTTAGTTCGGAAGACGTTATCGCCCGCGCGCCCGACATCATCGTCGGCTCGTGGTGCGGCAAGAAATTCCGACCGGAGAAAGTCGTCCGTCGGCTGGGCTTCGAGCAAATACCCGCGGTAAGGCGCGGCGCGCTGCACGAAATCAAATCGTCACTGATCCTGCAGCCCGGCCCGGCGGCGCTGACCGACGGGCTGGCCGCTTTGCAGGTGATTATCGAGGGTTCTTTGACCGATCGTAGCGCGGGGGAGGCGGCCGAGTAAGATCGCATAGCGGTTAGCCTGCGACAGCAATTGATGGCCTAGCGCCAGCGCAGACAAGTCCTTCGATCGCGTAGTAGAATTGACGGAAAGGGATCGCACATGTCTCTCAACACCCTGGCCCTCGCGGAACGGAATTCCGCTCGACTTCATCCGGTCGAGCCCCGGTATGCACCGTTATTTTGCTTTGTATTGCTGACGGCCGCGTGCGCGCTTGCGAGCTTTGCTTTTGCTTGCGCGACGCCATTTGCGTCCTTCGGCGTGATCGCCGCCGCAATGCTACCGCTCGGGCCCGCGCTCCTTGTCGCCACGGCCGCGTGGCTGGTCAACCAGGCCATCGGCTTCGGGGCGCTGCATTATCCGATCGATGTCAATACGATCCTCTGGGGAGTCGCCATTGGCGCAGCGGCGCTCATCGCCACGGTGGCCGCCGCCGCGATATTGCGACTCACGCTGAGAGGGAACCTGCCGGTCGCGCTCGCCCTTGCCT
>JASHVC010000730.1 GCA_030039655.1 Xanthobacteraceae bacterium
CGACAAATTCGCGATTACCGATCCGCAGGCCCAGGAGCCATACCTGGTGGAGATGCGCGGCCTGTTTCACGGCCACACTGCCGCGGTGCTGCGGCCATCGTCCGTCGATGAGGTGTCGCGGATCCTCAAGCTTGCCAACGACACCGCAACCCCGATCGTGCCGCAGGGCGGCAATACGGGACTCGTCGGCGGGCAAATTCCGCTGCACAACGAAATCGTGCTGTCGCTGAACCGGCTCGACCGGATTCGCGAAGTCGATCCGACCTCGAACACGTTGACCTGCGAGGCCGGTGTCACCTTGCAGCGCGCCCGCGAAGCCGCCGCGGCGGCCGACCGGCTTTACCCGCAAGTGCTGCCGTCGGACGGCACTTGCACCATCGGCGGCAATCTCTCCACCAATGCCGGCGGCACGGCGGCGATCACCCACGGCGTCGCGCGCTCCCACGTCCTCGGCATCGAAGTCGTGTTGGCCGACGGCCGTGTGCTCAACAATCTCAACAAGCTGAAAAAGGACAACACCGGCTACGATCTGAAAAACCTGTTCATCGGCTCCGAAGGCACGCTCGGCATCATCACAGCGGCAGTGCTCCGCCTGGTGCCACGCCCGCGGTCCGTCGAAACCGCCTTTGCCGGCGTGGCGTCGGTGGAAGGTGCCCTTGAGCTTTTAGGTCTCGCCACCGAGCAAACCGCCGACGGCGTCACCAGCTTCGAAATCATGAGCCGGGAAGGCATCGAGCTGGTGTTGAAATACGGTGCCGGGACCCGCGACCCGCTTGCGACGAAACATCCCTGGTACGTGCTGATCGAAATGTCGTCGCAGCAGCGCGACGGGCTGCGCACCATCATGGAAGACGTGCTGTCTCGCGGCGCGGAGCGCGGCCTCGTCACCGACGCCACCATCGCCGACAGCCTCGAACAAGGCAAAGCGTTCTGGCGCATCCGCGATCTATTCAGCGAGGTGCAGCGTCACGCCGGCGGTTCGATCAAGGAAGACATTTCCGTTCCGGTCGCCGCCGTTCCGGCCTTCATTAGGGAGGCCAATGCGGCCGTCGCGGCGCTCATTCCCGGCGCCCGGCCGGTACCGTTCGGCCATCTCGGCGACGGCAATATCCACTACAATGTCTCGCAGCCCATCGGCGCCGATAAGGCCGAATTTCTCAAACGCTGGGGCGACGTGAATCAGGTCGTCTTCGCCGTGGTCAAGAAATATGGTGGCTCGATCTCCGCCGAGCACGGCATCGGACTGATCAAGCGCGATCTCTTGCCATCGGTGAAAGACCCGGTGGCAATCGATCTCATGCGCAACCTGAAGCACATGCTGGATCCCAAAGGGATATTGAATCCGGGCAAAGTGATCTAGCGCAGCGCACGCATGCGTGAATCACATACACGCACGCGCTGGAACTAAAATCTCCCGCTGTCGGACAACCGGGATCAAATCAGCCATGCGAATGGCGAATTTCGCAACAAATTGCCGCCCTTTTCGGCGCTGCATTTTTGGCGTCATTTTTGCGTAGCGTTTCATCTGTCTGCCTAAAATCCGTCACGCTACACATTTTTGTGTGGTGCAAGACTCTAGTCATCATTTCGTCCTACTACCTCGCGTATCAGACTGCCGCGTGCGATTGAGCGATTCCAAAAGATTGATCGTTCCGCCGTAAAACGACCTAAAGCAGAAAACGGGTCGCGCCAAAAAGATAACTGGGGAAGAACCGCCCTGGACATCTTTTTGGAGAGAATGACCATGTCCCAATATCTGGACGGGAAATCCGTCGCCGCCTTTGCTGAAACCCGATCCTTTGCCGAAAGCAAATCGTTTTCCTGGCGCGCGTTGATGCAACGCGCGGTCGACACAGTGCGGGCTTGGCGTACGCGACAGCGAGAACGCGACGAGCTTCTTAGATACCTCGCCATGGATCATCGCGCCGGCACCGATATCGGCATGGACCGAACCTGCGCGCGGGAGTGGGCGGAACGGCCGTTCTGGCGAGCCTAGAATGCCTAGAACAACGTCGGCTCGTCGCTGCTTTTGTTCGACGCCTTTGGTTTCGCGGCCGGGCGCGGCACGTTCGCCGCGGCCGGCACAGCCTCGGCCGCAGCGCCCGGCGGGAGCGGCTCGATCAGGCGCGCGTCGTCGTTCGCCACCCGGTTCACGGCGGACGATACCTCATACGCTTCCACCAAGTTGTCCCGCGCCGGCACCAGCAGCGCGGCGGCCGTTTGCGCGTCGACCTTGGCGGTGTCGAGCCATAGATCGAAGGCTTCCGGTGGCAGAATCACCGGCATGCGGTCGTGCAAAGCGGCCAACGTACGATTGGCATTTGTGGTGACGATGGCGGCGGTATCCATTTCCTCGCCATTGGGGCCGGTCCAGGTTTCCCACAGGCCGGCGAAGGCGAACGGCCCGGATTGTTTCAGCCGCACGAAATATGCCTTCCTCCGGCCGCCGATTTCCTTCCACTCGTAAAAGCCGTCAGCGGGAATAAGACAGCGCCGCCGGCGCATGGCGTTGCGAAAAGCCGGTTTGTCGATGACCGAGTCGCTGCGCGCGTTGATGATCAACGAAAACGCTTTGGGATCCTTCACCCACGCCGGGATCAAGCCCCAGCGCATGAGCGCGAATTGCCGTTTGCCCTCGTGAATGCGCACCACCGGGATTGGCTGCGTCGGCGCCACGTTGTAGCGCGGCGGAAAATTCGGCTGCTCGGGATAGCCGAACAGCGCCCTGATCGCCGCAGGTGACGACGTGATGACATAGCGTCCGCACATTCTAGGCGTAACGTTATGATATTATACAGCTTTTTCAAGACAACCGCAGCGTGCCCTAACAGATGCCCT
>JASHVC010000058.1 GCA_030039655.1 Xanthobacteraceae bacterium
CGGCGCTTTCACCAAGGCGGTGATCGAAGGCATCGCGCTCGGCAAAGCGGTGCGTCCCGACGGCTTCATCACCACATCGAGCCTCGACACATATTTGGAGTATCGGGTCGGGCAGTTCACCGACAACAAGCAGACCCCGGTAATGGAACGCCCGCCGGAGGAGCCGGATTTTGCCATCGCCGAAATGCGGAAATGAAGCCGGGCGTGGCGCTCAAGGGTGCACATTTGGGAGCGTGCCTTGTCGCGCCGGCCCCGCTTGGGCGGCTCGGGTCTCTGTTCGACCAACAGCCTACTATGTGTCAGTCGAGCGGCGCCTGAGCAGCTTCAGTGGATCAATTGGCTGTGGGTGGCTGGGTGCTTGCGGCTCCGATGCGACCTTGGCCGGACCGCTCTCTTCGCTCGTGTGCTCTATGCTCACACGTTGCCGGATGGTGCGGCCGCCGCGCCAGCGCTCCAATATCCCCGATATCGAGTGTTGATCCGTTGCTTTGCCGTCCTCGCCGGGACCCGTTGTTTCGTTCCTGGGCAGCAATTGCCGCGGCAATTGTTCGAACTTGAGCCGTGTCGGCAGCGCCACGCCTTCGCCGAACGCGAAAGCTTCACCGGTGCCGAGCGACGGCAGGAAGGCAAGAAAGTTGGCGGCCGTGTCGGCCACCGCCGAGCGTAACAGCGATTGGTCACGATCGTTGGTCATGCGCATCGCAAACAGCGTGCTGCACTGAGATAAGATCGTCGAATCCAGTTCGGCTGGGCGCTGCGACACCAAGCCGAGGAACACACCGTACTTACGGCCCTCTTTGGCGATTCGCGCGATCGAACGGCGGGTCGGAGCGAAGCCGATTGAGTGATCGGCCGCCATGTAGCGATGCGCTTCTTCGCAGAGAACCAGCAGCGGATTGGCGCCGTCGCTCCACAAACCGAGATCGAACGCCATGCGTAACATGACCGACACGACCGCATCAACAACCTCGGACGGGAAACCCGCAAGCTGGAGAACCGTGACGGGGACTCCGCTTATCGGGAGCCGGAACAGCGTCGACACGATGTCGCCCATCGTATCGCCACCCACATTGGCGTTCTCGAACATGAAGGCGTAGCGCGGATCGTTGCACGCAGTTTCGATGCGGGTGATGAGCTTGTGATAGACCATCCGCAACGAGCGGTTCTCCAATTTTCCCATGCGTGCGTCGAGGAGTTCGACAAGGTCGGAGATGCGGTATGGCACCGGAACGTCAACGGTAAAGCGCATCCCCGGTTCGGCGGCCCTGATGCTGAGTCGTCCGTTGGCCGCGGCCTGTCGCGCATAGGTCGATTTGGCGAGCGGAATGCATTCGGAAAGGATGCCGACTTCGTCCTCGATACTGGGCTTCCCGGCGAACAGCACGTCGACCATTTCGTCGAAATTGTAGAGCCAGAATGGCAGCTTGAGATTGCTGGGATTGAGAACCAGCGACTGCTCCCCAAAGCAGCGGCCATATTCGTTGTGCACGTCCAAGAGCAACACCCGCAGATCGGACCGCGCCTCAAGAATCCGGTGCAACAGCAGCGAGACGGCGCTCGACTTGCCGACGCCGGTGGTGCCGAGTACCGCGAAATGCTTGCTCAGCATTTCGTCGACTTGGATGCGCGCCGCGATCGTTGCGTCCTGTTGCAACTGTCCGACCTCGATGGTCCGCGAACAATCACTGCGAAACACCCGGCCCAATTCTTCCGATCCAACGGTGGTCACACGGTCGCCTATGGCCGGATAGGTCGACACCCCGCGTTCGAATTTGGCGGCCGTGGTTCCATGGTTGCGGATTTCACCGATCAGGTCGAGCCGCGCCCGGGAGAGGCCGCGTCTGGTCCCGGACGAGACGTTGGCGATCAAGCCAATGAGCAGTGATTTTCCTGCGCGCACACCGAGAAATCTTCCAACGGTGGCGCGAGCTTCTTCCGGCGTATCCGCGGAGTCCGCGGGGAGACCTACACTTGCCTGCGAACCGCGCACGGACATCACATGACCGACCGTGTTGGGTTGGCCCGTTTTGGACTCGGACAATGGTGAAACGTCGATCTGGGAATTCGCCAGCGGCAGCGACATTATTTGGCTTCCGTCCGGAACAATTGTTGGCAGTACTTTCCAGGAATGTTTAGCGAATCCGGCTGCAAAATCAGTTAAAGCACCCATCATTTATTGGGGGGCGCGCAAACGGATTGAAGAACGATCGATTCAGGGTCGAAACGGTTAAAGCGGCATTACCCGATTTGCAAAATTTCGACTGAGTCGCGGGAAGCGCGAGAGACTTGTTGCTGTGTGGGGATGTTCACTTAGCGGCGCTGGCCACCTGAAAATACGCGTTCACCTTCATCCCGACGATCAGCGGGCCGGGAACATCCAAGTCGATGATAACTTCCGTTGCGTCCAAGCTGCCAACATTGCGCTCAAGCGGATTGATGCTCCTGGCTTGGATGATCGGCGCTATTGCGGAGACCTTTCCGGCGAATTCATTGCCGGGAAACGCATCGGCGCGGATCACGACCGGTTGGCCAACACTGACCTTGCTGATGTCGCGCTCATCGAGCTCGGCGCGCACCTGCAGCGCCGAAACTTCCCCAAGTACGAGGAGAGGCTGCGGTGAGGATGGAGCCGCCAATTCGCCGACCTTGGCTTTGACCTGCAGCACCGTGCCGGCGATTGGCGAACGGATCCTGGTCTTTTCCAGCTCCACATTAGCGACCCACAGGTCCAAGCGGGCGACGTTGAGCTGCCCCTCGCTTTCGGTTGGCAAAGGGGTGCCTGTTTCGGCTTCGATCTTGCGCAGTTCCGTCTGTTTCTGGTCGAGGGCATCCCGCGCACTCGTCCATGCCGCGCGCTCCTTCGCAAGGTCCACAGCGGATCCGCTTACGCCCCGCCTCGCCGATGTAGCTGTGTCGAACGCGTCGCGTGCCGCCACCAGTGCCGTGCGGGCATCCGCAACCGCATCTTCTGCTTTGCGCCTATCGGCCGCCTTGCCTGCGGATTGATCGTTCCGCAACCTCTTCTGCATCGCAGCCCGGGCCTCCGCCGTCGCCACCCGCGCCCGGGCCTCCTGGTCGTCGAGGCGCAGCAACAACTCACCCGCCAACACTTCATCGGTGGCGTTGACGAGGACCTCGGTGATGCGACCGACGATCGGAGACCCCATCGTTATTTTCCCCGAATGGGGTTCGACCAACCCCTGGGCGACAGCTTGCCAGCCCTGTTCGTCAGTCCTGGTTAGCGTTGCCTGCGGCGCGCCGATCGGCCGCTCAATCATCGCGAGCCAACCTGCAGCTGTGAAGATGCCCACGGCCGACAAGATCGCAAACATCTTTGACATGATCTCGGCCCTTTCCGATGACACGATTATTTGGCAGGCGCGACGCCTTGGTTCTCACCGACGAGTTGTCCATCCTCGATGCGGACAATTCGGTTGGCGAACGGCAGTGTGCGCGGGTCATGGGTGACGACAAGTATCCCGCAATCCGGGCTGCTCGCGATCTGGGCGAGCAGCGACATGACGGAATGGCCATTCTCGCTGTCCAAAGCCGCTGTCGGCTCGTCCGCCAGGATGACGGCGGGCTTGGCAACAATGGCGCGGGCAATCGCGACGCGTTGCTGTTCGCCTCCGCTGAGCTCTCGCGGAAGTGCGTTGATCCTATGAGAGAGCCCGACGGCTGCTAAAGCCTTCCGCGCCCGTCCAAACGCGCGAAAGCGTTCGCCGCGTAGGTCCAGCGCCAGGCGCACATTGTCCAACGCGGTCAGGGTTGGGAACAGATGATAAGATTGGAAGACAAACCCGATATATTTACGCCGCAGTTCGGCGAACTGCTCCGCGGAGAGACCCGCAGTGGAACGGCCGCGGATGCGAATCGCGCCCTCGCTGGGCGACATGATGCATCCGAGGATGGATAGGAGCGTAGTCTTGCCGCTGCCGGATGGCCCCATCAGCAGTGCCAACTCGCCGCCTGCGAGTGAAATGCTCACTCCCTTGAGCGCTTCCACCTTGCTGGCGCCATCGCCCAGGAACTTGACGACTTGGATCGCTTCCATAACGGGTTGGGTCATCGCGTGAAAACCATGGCGGGATCCAGGCGTGTCACCTTCACGATGGCCGAAATGGCTGACAGCACGCACATTGCGACCGTAAGGAGTAACAATCCCCACGTCAGGGTCGGCGGCATGAGGACCGGCAACGCTGTTTCAGCCGTCGCCTTGACGATGAGCACGCCAATGCTTGCAGCAACGGCAAAGCCGACAATTGCGCTGACCAGCGCCTGAATGATGATCACGGCGCGGATATACTCGCTGGAACAACCGATGGCGCGCAGCGTCGCGAATTCCGGCAAATGATCCTTGGTGCTCGTATAGAGCGTTTGCGCGACAATAACGGTACCGACAATCAGACCGAGTAAGGCACCAGCGAACAGGGCGGCGCCCGCGCCTGTTTCGAACAGCCAAAATGACCGGCTCCGGCGGCGAAACTGATCAGGCGTCAGAATCTCGACTTTGGAAAGAGTTTCCAGTAGTCGGCTGCGAACCGTTTCAATGTCGGCGCCGGCGGAAACTTTGACGAGAAAATAGGTCGCCTTGTTGGGCGACATCCCGATGTAAGCCCGTGCTCTATCGAGCGGCGCAAATACGTAAGGCGAGGTCGTGAAGGATCGGATGCCGCTTGTTACCGCCTGTACCTGAACCCTCTCATTGTTGATCTCCGCGATATCGCCGATGCCTTTGGATTCCAGGCGCTTGAAATAGGATCGATCGATCGCCACGGCGCCGGGAATCGAAAGCGCCCGGAGATTGCCCGCGATCAAGTTCCAAGGAGGCAATCCAGGCCCATCTAAATGGGTCCCGATGATGACAACAGGCGTCTGGTCACTGTCTTGCATGCGCCATTGCGCAATGCCGGCCGCAATCGGCGCCGCGTCAATCACCCCTTTGACTGACAGAGCACGAACTCTTTGGGCTTCATCTAACTGTGAGGATTGTTCGAAGCATTTCGTTCCTTGGGCCACGATCCAAAGGTCGGCCGGCGCATGATCGATCATCGTCGTCACCATGCGCTCGAAGCTTATGAACAATCCCATTTGCAGGGTGACGAGCGTCATCGAAAAGACAATCCCCACGATCGTTGCAAAGAATCGAAGCCTGTCGTGAAGCAGATTGCGTATTGCAAGCTTAAGGATGAGGGGCGTCGAATGATTGATGGCGCCCTTCACCAGGCGCCACAAAGCTGCCAATACAATCCCAGTAATGGTCGAGATAGAGCGCAAGGTTGGCTATGAGCGTTGCAGCGGATTCGCCAAACATCGAGCTTCAACGCAACCGGAGCACGCAAACCCTTGGCTAACCTGGACGAGCCAGTTCATGCCAATGGCCACCTACACTGTAGAGGTGGGAACAAAAAAGACCGACCCGTGAATGTTGAAGCTTGGCGAGCAACGCTAAAAGCTGCTTGGTGGCGCGCCCCCAGCTTCCGTCAGCGACGCGAACACACCCGTACGATGCAAAGCTAGCTAGCACGAACCGCGCGCGCCTAACAATGCAAGCCTTGGCCATTCTCAACGCCTTACCTGGAAAATTCTGTGATTTCCGCCCGATTTTGCCCCGCGGCGAATACAAATTGGGCCTGCTGCGGTTGGCCCGATTCGGCGAACACACCGACGCAACCGCGCCCCTCGTTGGCGCGGCTATATTCATCGATTTGCGGCAATGCAGTCAGTCGCCAGTAGCGGGTCACTCCGTGAGTTGGAGTAAATCTTGCTCCCGTGCCCTTCTCGATACGAGAATATGGCGATAATTCTAAACGCGCTCAGGCGCAAACTCAGAAACCGGATGGCGCGCTGACCCGATAAGCTGCGCGCCCAAGGGAATGCGCTGGACGATCGTGGTGGCGATCCAGCTAAGAAGCACCGTGAGACCGAACACGATCACCGCTTTGACCACCGCGGGTAGCGAGGCCTCGAGCAGCGCGTATTGTAACCAGACGACGAAGGCGTAATGCAGTAAATAAAGGCCATACGCATTCGCAGCGAGCGCGCCGAGAATCCGCGACCGCTTGGCGGCGAAGCGCAGGCTGACGGCGATCAAGAAAAAGCAGCCTGCAGCGCAAGCCAGCACGTAACTGAAATCGGCGGCGATTGTCGTGCCCATCGATGCGGTACCGGTCATCGTCAACGACGTCAGTTCCATCCACAGCATCAGCGACGCAAGGGCGGCCGCAAGCCACAGCGCCCAGCGCCGCGCCAACAGGCCATCGACCGCAATCAGTCCTTGGTTGAGGCCCCCGGCGCCAATGCCGACGCCGGCGAAGAAATACACGGCATAGTGCAGCGGCCGACATAGCTGAATCGCGAGCGGTCCGGAATCGGACCAGGTCCACGGCGTAAACGCAACCGCCAACGGCACATAGGCCAACGCGGACACTGCAACGAGCGCGGCAAAGCATAGGCCAACCCGTGTTCCGGCCACTATCAACCACTGGCCGAGGGTCCGTAGTGCATTCGGTGCAAGCCGGTGCACGAGCGCGGCGATGACGTTCAAGACGAGGAGTTGCCACAGGAACCACAGCGGACCATTGGGCCAGAACGGCAACGCGAGCAGCGCCTGCCAATAGGCCGTTACACTTGTGTCCATGGCCGTCACGCGGAAGGCCGGATAAACGGCGAGCGGAATGATCGTAACGATGCCGAGAGCGTAGGGAACGCCGAGCCGAAGCGCGCGATCGCGTACGAAAGTCCAGTCCGTCCTGCGCGTGAGGCTGGGCCACACAAACAGTCCCGACAGGCAGAACATCAGCGACATGAGGTAGACGTCTTGCCACGCACAAAACAAATCGAACCCCAGAAAGCGATGGCTGTCGATGATCGGGAAGGCGCGCCAATTGTAAGGTGGGCTGTCAAAGTCGGCGGTCCGAGCCGCGTTCCAACTCACGTAAGCAAGCGTCGAATGAAAACCTAATACAATAAGGATCACGATACCCCGCAGGTTATCGAGCGCCACGCTGGAGCGCGAAGCATAACTGGTATGGATCAAAATACGCATCGTGCCGCCGTCTCGGCCTCGATATCCGGTGCATTGCGCACCAAATGGAGGATTCCCCATTGCGACGCGTTGCTGCAACACGTCACGCGTACCGAAGACGCACGCGGCTAAATCCGAATCGGCTGTTCGTTTGGCTTTGCGCTGGGCCGCTCTGAAATATGCGGCAAAGCCCATGTAATCTTGCGGCCCGCTGCCTGATCGCGCCGATTCCACTCGCCGAAACGCAACGCGACAGCGATACCACCATACCGTGTCGCACACCGAAACGTGTGATCGATTTGCAACACGCGCGAGGGATTCCGCGCGAATTCACAACCATCCGATAGAATTCTTCCGCCGAAACACTGCAATTTTTACGTGGGGGCACGCCGTCTCATCTTGCCTTCCCGTGATAAACACTGTTCGGCCGCATGTCGGTGGCGGATGCCACGCGGTTCGACATGTTGAAGAAGCCGGCCACCGCGGCGATGTCCCAGATGTCGCGGTCGGAAAAGCCGGCGCGGCGCAGCGCCTCCCGATCTTCTTCCTCGATCAGCCACGGCTCCGCGGTGAGCTTGACGGCGAAATCGAGCATGGCGCGCTCGCGTCGCGACAGCCGCGCCGCGCGGAAATTCATCGCCATCAACTCGCCGAGCACCGGATCGCCGGAGAGCTGGCGCACGGCGGCGCCATGGGCGACCAGACAATAATAGCACCGGTTTTGCGATGAGACCGCGACCGCGATCATCTCGCGCTCCAACTTGCTCAAGCCGGACGGCGCCAGCATCAGGTCGTTGTACATGGCGACGAACGCCGAAAGCTTTGCTGTGTCGAACGCGTAGGCCTTGAGCACGTTGGGCACGAAGCCGAGCTTCGCTTCGCACAAGCCGAAATACGCCGTCATCTCGGGCGACAGGGGCGCCGGCGGCAGGGCAAACGCCGTAATCGCTGTGTCATCGCCCGCCGCCGCGCTCGGGCGAGGTTTCGTGGCGCGATCTTTCGGAACCCGTTTGCGGTTGTGCTTGGGCTTAGGCATGGGCGTGGGACTCCCCGAATGCTCTTGTCACACTGCCGTCGGCGGCGCTCGATACAGGCCATTATAAAATGCCGGTGTAGCCGATGCGCCTGCGGCGTGGCTAAAATCGGCGAAAAACGCAAGTTTACTGTCTAATGGGGGTGCCGGAGGACATATGGCGATTGTAGAGAAGTCCCGCGGCGAGGTCGGCCGTACCGCTCAATCGATCCTCAGGTCCGCTGCCGCGGCGCTGGCGTTGCGTGCGCCCGGCGTGCCGGAAGTTTTTCTCGAGGACTTTTTCGGCCAGGCGTTGCCCGAGGACCTGAACCGCTACGAGCCGCAAGAGCTCGCCGCCATCGCCGATGATGCCTGGTCGTTCTTTGCCCAACGCACGCCGGGGGTTCCGAAGCTGCGGTTGGTTGCCGCGGATACAGCGCCCGGTATTTCGATACTCGATATCGTCAACGACGATATGCCGTTTCTTGTGGACTCGGTCGTCGACGAACTCAACGAGCGGATTCTCGACATTCGTCTGCTCGTGCATCCGGTCTTTACGGTTGAGCGCGACCCGGCGGGCGCGCTTACGAGGTTTGGAGGGACGCGCGGGGGCGACGGTCAGCGCGAGAGCTTCATTCGCATTCATATCGATGGCTTGGACGACGATGCCGCGCGGGCCGATGTGGTGCGCGCGCTCGAGGGCATCCTCACCGAGGTGCGCGTCTGCGTGCAGGATTGGCGTCCGATGCTGGCGCGGGTGAGCGAAATCATCGCTGACCTGCGCGCGAACCCGCCGCCGCTTCCCGCCGCCGAAATGGACGAAGGGCTCGCGTTTCTCGAATGGCTCGCTGCCGACAATTTTCTGCTGCTCGGCGCGCGTGATTATGATTTCAAGAGTAATGGCGCTTCACTAGAGCCGGACTTTGAGACCGGTCTCGGCTTGTTACGTGCGCGCGAGGTGCGGCCGTTGCAGCGCTGGAATCGGCCACTCGCTATCACGCCGGAAATACGGGCGGTGTTGGAGCAACCCAGATTGCTCTTGGTCACCAAGTCAAGCACGCGCTCGCGGGTTCATCGCCGCGCCGACCTCGACTATATCGGCGTCAAGCGTTTCGACCGCGACGGCAAGCTGCTTAGCGAACGCCGGTTCTGCGGCTTGTTCACCTCGACCGCCTACACGGCCTCGGTTAAGGCCATTCCCTATTTGCGGCGCAAGGCCGACGACATCATCCGCCGCGCGGGCTTCGACCCGAACAGCCATTCCGGCAAGGCGTTGGTCAATGTGCTCGAGACCTATCCGCGCGACGAGCTGTTTCAGATCGACGAAGACCTGCTCTACGAATATGCGCTTGCCATCCTTCAGCTCGCCGACCGGCCGCGCGTCCGTGTGCTGCCACGCCGCGACCGTTTCGACCGGTTTGTTTCTGTCTTGGTCTATGTTCCGCGCGATCGTTACGACAGCCGGATCAGGGCGGCAATCGGCAATTATCTCGCCGCGGCATTTAACGGCAGCGTGCGCGCCTTCTATCCGTTCTTTCCCGAAGGGCGGCTGGTGCGCGTTCATTTCATCATCGGGCGTAACGAGGGCGAGGCGCCGAACCCCGACCGCGCAACGCTCGATCGCGCCGTGGAAGAGATCGTGCGCAGCTGGGCTGACGGCCTCGACGAAGCGATCGCTGCTGCCCATGAGCCGCCGCAGGCCCGCGGGCTGGCGGTGCGCTATGGCGGCGCCTTTCCCATCGACTACCGCGAGGTCTACTCGCCCGCGATGGCGGTCGGCGATATTCGCGTCTTGGAAACGCTCACGCCCGCGCATCCGCTTGGCGTCGATCTCTACCGGGAGGGAGGCGCGCAAGCGCCGCGCGCGGGGCTGAAAGTCTTCAGCCAGAGCCGGCCGATTTCCCTCTCCGAGCGGGTGCCGGTGCTGGAAAACATGGGTTTCCGCGTCGTCGACGAACGCACCTATCACATCGAGCCGCAGGGCGCGCCCGACGTCTGGTTTCACGACATGGAACTGGAAAGCGCGTCGGGGCAGCCGATCGATCTTTCCGCACGCGAGAAGCACCTAGAGGATTGCTTTCTCGCGGTGATGGGACGCGACGCCGAGAACGACGGCTACAACGCGCTCGTGCTCGCCGCCGGCCTGGTCTGGCGCGACGTGGCGCTCATCCGCACCATCTCACGCTTTTTGCGCCAGATACGCGTGCCCTATTCGCAAGACTACATGTGGGCGACGCTGCGCAAGCACACGAGCATCGCGGCCAGTATCGTGGCCTTGTTCCACACGCGGTTCGATCCAAAAATTGCCAATACGGAAACCGAGCGCACGGCGCGCGAGGCCGAAATTTCCTCGTCGATTGAAGCCGCCTTGCAGGGTGTCGACAGCCTCGATGAGGATCGCATCCTGCGCCACTTCGTTAACGCGGTCATGTCCGCGATCCGCACCAACTTCTTTCAGCGCGACAAGAGCGGACAGGTCAAAGAGCTAATTGCGATAAAATTTGCGAGCCGCAAAGTTGACGATATGCCGTTGCCGCGGCCACTCTACGAGGTCTTCCTCTATTCGCCGCGCCTCGAAGCCGTGCACTTGCGCTTCGGCAAGGTGGCGCGAGGTGGCATTCGCTGGTCCGACCGGCCGCAGGATTTCCGCACCGAAATTCTCGGCTTGGTGAAGGCGCAGAACGTCAAGAACGCCGTCATCGTGCCGGTGGGCGCCAAGGGCGGCTTTATTCCAAAATATCTGCCGGTGGGCGGCA
>JASHVC010000731.1 GCA_030039655.1 Xanthobacteraceae bacterium
CCGCGCTATAGAGCCGCCACCTTTTTCCGAGACAAACGAGCGCCGAGCCGGCGCCCACCAGGGCAAGTAACGAGCCATGAAACCGGACACGCATCCCGACTACCACTTGGTCAAAGTGGTTATGACCGACGGCACCGAGTTCACAACCCGGACCACCTGGGGCAAGCCCGGCGACACGCTGCACCTGGATATCGACCCGAAATCGCATCCAGCCTGGACCGGCGGCCAG
Source organism: Xanthobacteraceae bacterium (assembly GCA_030039655.1). The sequence continues at coordinate 230 of JASHVC010000731.1, forward strand.
CAGCACTTGGTCGACCGCGGTGGCCGCCTGTCGCGCTTCCAAAAGAAGTTTGAAGGTTTCTTAAAGAAATAGCGGTCGTACTGCTACTTCAGCAATGGTCCAGACTCAAACGCAGCCTTCAGCAGGCCCCATTGGCGCTCGACCGGATTGCCGACCGCCATCTTCAGGGTCGGCGCGGCGTGCATGGTAGCATCCAGCCGGCGGACGTCGCCCTGCAGGCGGACCGAGCGCGCGATCAGTTCCTGCAGTTTTTCGGGCAAGAGCGCGATTGATTTTGCATCGCCCGGCTCACAGGCCGCGAGCCTGACTTTCGCCTTTTCCTTGCTGGCCTGGGCGAGGGTCATTTCGCCCTCTTTGACCGCACGGTGCAGCAAAAGCCACGAGGCGAGCTGCATGAGCCGCGTCGTTAACCGCATGCTTTCGGTGGCGTACACGAGCGCGGCCCCACGCTCGAGCTTCTTCGACTCTTGCCGGCCCGCACCATCGAGATAGGTCGCGGTTTCCTCGACCAGTGCCATTCCATCGCGAAAAAGCGTGGAGAAGAACTGCGAATTCGCCAGCCGTTCGCTGAAGGAAACTGCGCCCGCGTCCATGTAACGCTTGTCGGACATTCTTGTACGCCTCACCAAGGGCCAGCATCGCGCGGTCCGGGCTTTGAGTCCAGAGTGAAGCTGCCGACATAGTTGCCGGCGGGCGGTACGGCTTCGCTCTCCGCGCGCAGAAGCGAACGCCGCACGAAAAAAGAGCCGCCGTTGCCGGCGGCTCAAGGTGATAACAGGGAGGCGTCAAACAGAGTGGACAGGAGCCACTCGATGTCCAGATGATGGACAGTACTGAAATGAACGCGAAAGCTTAATAAAATCTGAATAAGATCCAAAAACTTAGCAAATTTTATTGGAACCGCAATTCAACACAGTAGCGAGCTACCGCCAAGACCCTGAACCTGTCTCAGAACGGGACAGAGCCCAGACTATTTGTTGAGCCTCATTTTTTGAAAAAGGTATCGGCCGCTGATTTGGACGCACGCTTTCTCGTCATCTCCGCCTCAAGCCGCGCAATTTCCTCCTTCAACAACCCTATCCGCTCGCCAAGCTCGCCGACCGACAGCAGCGACAAATCTTGCCCCATCTCGTGGGTGATTTTCTTTTTCGGCAGATCGTCGGGGTCAATCGCGGCCATGCAGCCCTCCGCGGCCGCCAAACCTTAACGCCGCGTGCGGCACTTGTCAGTAGACTGGCAAAGGGCGCTGACCCCTTGAAAGTTAACGGGAAACTCCTTGCCTTCCAGCAGCTAAAGAGGTTACGCAGGCGGGGTTTCGCGGGATTTCGGGCCCCCCCCCCCGCTTGTAAGCTTGGCGAAACCTAGCCGCGATTTCGGCACAAAGACGGTTCGATATGGCTTTGGGAAATAGGAGACTGGTGATCGTCGGGGCGCCCATCCGCGCCGATGGCTGAGTTCGGAGGACATCTATTGGCATTCTCCCGTGCCGCCGCGAAGCTGGGCGCGCTGGCACTCGCGCTGGCGATCATAATCGGGATACCGGCAGCTCGGGCTGTTGAGGCGATTAACGTTCCCACCGAAGGCCCACCCATCGACCTTACCGGCGCCGTCGAGTTTCAGCACTCCGACAGCGACCGCGTTCAAGTTTCGACGGCACCCGGTCCTGACGGCATCGTGCGCCGCATCGAGGTGCGCGCGCGCGAGGCGGATACCAATTGGGCCGTCTTTGCGCTCGCCAATAATGGTGATCAGCAAATCGACCGGCTCATTGTGGCGCCGCATTACCGGATGGTCGGCTCCGGTCTGCTGTGGCCGGATCTCGGGGAGTCGCGCATCGTCTACATAACGCCGTCCACCGGCGATCCGCCCGAACTGCAGCCGAACCCGAGCGCCGACGTTTACCGGATCACCCTCGATCCCGGCACCGTAATTACCTTCGTGGCCGAATTGCGCACGCCCAACCTGCCGCAGCTCTATTTGTGGGAACCTGACGCCTACAAGGACAAGGTCAATTCGCTCACGCTCTACCAAGGTATTGTCATCGGCATCGCCGGCCTGCTGGCGCTCTTCCTGACCATCTTGTTTGTGGTCAAGGGCAGCGTGATGTTCCCGGCGGCGGCGGCGTTGGGCTGGGCGGTGCTGATCTATATCGGCATCGATTTTGGATTTTGGGCGAAGGTGTTCGAAGTCTCGTCGAGCGCGGAGCGCGTTTGGCGCGCCTCCGGCGAGGCAATCCTGGCGGCGACCTTGCTGGTGTTCCTGTTCGCTTATTTGAATCTGAATCGCTGGCACGTGCGCTACGCCCACATCACAGCCGGCTGGCTCGCGTTCCTGGGCGCGCTTGTCGCCGTCGCACTGTTCACGCCGGACGTCGCTTCGGGCATCGCGCGCATATCCCTGTTCTTCATCGCCGTACTCGGCTTTGCCTTGGTCGTCTATCTCGCCACCCACAATTACGACCGCGCGGTGATGCTGATCCCGACCTGGCTGCTGCTGGTCGTCTGGGTGATCAGCGCGGCACTCGCGGTCCTCGGCTTTCTCACCAACGACATTGTCGGCCCGGCGTTGCTCGGCGGACTCGTGCTTATCGTCATGCTGATCGGCTTCACGGTGATGCAGCACGCCTTTGCGGGCGGTGGCGTTACCCATGGCATCGTGTCCGACGTGGAGCGCCGCGCGCTGGCGCTGACCGGCGCCGGCGACATGATCTGGGACTGGGATGTGTCGTCCGACCACGTTTTCACCAGCGCGGAGACCGAAACCATGCTCGGGCTCAAAGCCGGATCGCTTCAGGGGCCGGCTGCGAAGTGGCTGGAGGTCCTACATCCGCTCGATCGCGACCGCTTCCGCGCCACGCTCGACGGCGTCCTCGAGCAGCGGCGCGGGCGCGTTTCTCAGGATTTTCGCGTGCGCACGGCCGACGGACATTTCCTGTGGTTCGCGTTGCGCGCGCGTCCCGTGGTGGGCTCAGACGCCGAAGTGGTACGCGTCGTCGGTACCCTGACCGACGTTACCGGCTTTAAGACCGCCGAGGAGCGACTGCTGCATGACGCGGTCCACGACAATCTCACCGGCTTGCCGAACCGCGAATTGTTCCTAGACCGGCTCGACGCAGTACTCGGCATGGCCAAGGGGGGCCAAGCCAAAGCCGACGCGGCGCTCCGCCCGACCGTGATGGTGATCGACCTCGACCGCTTCAAGCAGGTGAACGATTCCATCGGCATGGCGGTCGGCGACTCCATCCTGCTGACGCTGGCGCGGCGGGTTGCCCGGCTGATCAAACCGCAGGACACGCTGGCGCGGCTCGCGGGTGACCAGTTCGGGCTCGTGCTTTTGTCGGAACGCGACCCTGCGCGCATTACCGGCTTCGCCGAGACCATCCGGCGCACGCTACGCGCGCCGATTGCGTTCAAGGATCGGGAGATTTTCCTGACCGCCTCCATCGGGTTGACACTCGGCGAGGGCGAAGCTCAGCACGGCGAAGAGATGCTCAAAGACGCCGAGCTCGCCATGTACCACGCCAAGCGAACCGGCGGCGATCGCATTGAAGTTTTCAAGCCCACCATGCGCGCGCGCAAGACCGACCGGCTGTCGATCGAGTCTAACTTGCGGCGCGCGCTGGAGCGCGACGAGATTGCGATCCTGTACCAGCCCATCGTGCGGCTCGAAGATCGTTCGGTGGCCGGGTTCGAGGCACTGGCGCGCTGGAACCATCCGAAGCTGGGCAAGATGTCGCCAGCCGAGTTCATTACCGTTGCCGAGGAAACCGGGCTCATCGTCGAATTGGGCCTGTTTGTGCTCGACCGCGCGGCGCGGCAGCTCAGCGCCTGGCAGCGCACCGTGCGCCACCGTGAGTCACTATTTGTCAGCGTCAACGTCTCCTCACGTCAACTCTTGCGCCACGATCTTATTCAAGATTTGCGCACCGTGCTGGCGCGCGTGCCGCTGACGCGCGGTACTCTCAAACTCGAACTCACCGAATCCATGGTGATGGAGAACCCGGAACACGCAGCACAGATGCTGGAGCGAATCCACGAACTTGGCGCCGGCTTGTCCATGGACGATTTCGGCACCGGCTATTCGTCGCTCTCATACCTCCAACGTTTTCCGTTCGATACCATCAAGATCGATAAGGCTTTCGTACGCCCCACGGCCAAGGGCACTCGCCCTGTGATCCTGCGCTCGATCATCGCGCTGGCGCATGATCTTGGCATGGAGGTTGTGGCGGAAGGCGTAGAAACGGATTCCGACGCGGTCGAGCTGTCTCAGCTTGGCTGCGAATACGCGCAAGGATTCGTGTTTGGCGAGCCGATGACTGCCGACCGTGCGCGTGCGATGCTGCAACCGGCGCCGCAAAGAACACCGCAGCCGCCCAGCAGAGCACAACCGCGACCGCACCGAACGGCTGCCGAATAGTCAGTGGTCAGGCGTCAGGATTCAGCAATCGAAAATTGAGGAGTCTGACTATTGACTCCTGATTATTGATCCCTGCTAAGCGTGCCCCGCTTCGTTCGAAAGCATGCCGGGACCAATGCCGATCTTCTTGAGTGCCAGATCATATTTGCCGCCGATGTCGGTGCCGAAGATAAGTTCGGAATCGGCCCCGCAGTGCAGCCACCCGTTACCTTGAATTTCAGTCTCAAGTTGACCGGGCGCCCAGCCCGCGTAGCCAAGCGCCAGGATTGCGCTTGCCGGGCCATCGCCGCGCGCGATCGCCTTGAGAATATCGATCGTGGCAGTGAGACAGATTCCGTCGTTGATCGGTAGCGTCGAATTCTCGATGAAGAAATCGGAGCTGTGGAGCACAAAGCCGCGCTCAGTCTCCACGGGCCCACCGCGCATCACCTTCACGACACCGGCGCGCGTCGGCAGTTGGATTGTGTCGGCCGCCGGTATCACATCCAGCTTCACCAGCAAGTCGGAGAACTTGATGTTGGATGCCGGCTGATTGACGATGATGCCCATGGCGCCCTCGGAAGAGTGCGCACAGACATAGATGACAGAACGTGAGAACCGCTCGTCCTGCATCGTCGGCATGGCGATCAGCATCTGGCCGTCGAGAAAGCTTCGGCCCTTGCCCCTGCCCTTGCTCTGTTTCGATCTCTCGCGCGGGCCGTCGAGAACATCCCGGCCCTCGCCCTTGCTACGTTCCGATGTACCGCGCGGCAACTTCATGGTTGAAGGTTAGCCGATTGATGCATAATTGCAAACGAAGGGACCGGCCAAAAGTTCAGCAAATGTTCGGCACACGAAGCCTTAACGCTCCCGCCCGCAAAATGAAGGCCCCTTTTGCAACACATTGGGGGCCTTATCGATGGCACGCTCACGATCATGTCAGTGGCGCATGAGTGAGCTAGGTCCTAGACAGCAGAGATGCTCGCGGTGTCGTCCCGCCCATTAACGATTGTGACAATCGCTCTGGTCTGCCTGCCCAACCTGCGGGCGGCGCGGGCGCAGGACGCGACCGCGTGGCAGAGTGAGGCACACACTGAGGCGCGGCTGATCGCCGGCGCGATGATCAAGACACCGCACGAATCGTTCGTGCGTGCCGGCATCGAGATTCGCCTCGACCCCGGTTGGAAGACCTATTGGCGTTATCCCGGCGATACCGGAGTGCCGCCCACGATCGAATTTGCCGGCTCTAACAACGTGAAGGCGGCACAGGTGCTGTGGCCGGCGCCGGAGCGATTCCCCGACGGAGCCGGCGGGTTCTCGATCGGCTATTTGGGCGAGGTCATTCTGCCGCTTCGAGTCGCACCGGCGGACCTTTCGCGACTTTCTA
>JASHVC010000732.1 GCA_030039655.1 Xanthobacteraceae bacterium
TAGAAGAGGAGGTCTGGCCAAATGAAGGTAGTCAACTAATGCGACTTTCATCAAGCGCTCCCAACAAGGATCGATCAGCAATCTAGCCGAAAATATTTACGGAGATTCTACGTTTTGAGCTGCGTACCGTCATTTGTTAATTTTTGGTTATTAGACTGCAGCAATAGCTTCTGGAGCACGGTCGCAATCAGGCACCCGAAGCGAAGCGCTCGAAGGGAATAGTTTTGCACATCCACCTTGTCAACCTCGACCGCAACCCGGAACGGCTCGCAGAATTTTGCAGCGTGAACCATCACCTCACTAGCGTGTCTCGGTTCCCAGCGGTCGACGGCAACAACCTTGAACTTGAATCACTGGTTCAACAAGGGCTGGTGACCAAGGACATCCTTAGTATGTTTTCTGTCGGAGCGCTCGGCTGCGCGATGTCGAACATAACGCTTTGGGACAGGGCGATCGCGAACGACAAAATTGTTACAATTTGCGAGGACGACGCCATATTCAATGATCACTTTGAGGAGTACGCGGAAGACCTGCTAAAACGTCTCCCGGAAGATTGGACCATAGTTTTCTGGGGGTTCAACTTTAATTTATTTGTTTGCTTCGAGGTGCTACCAGGGGTATCGCCGTGTGTCGCTACATTCAACCAAGATCAAATGCGCCAAGGGGCCAGCGCCTTTAAGAGCCAAGTCATCACGCCGCAAGCTTACAAGGCAAGGTGGATTTTTGGCACATCCTGTTATTCAATTTCGCCGCGCGGAGCAAAAATCCTCAAGAGCAAAATTCTTCCTCTACGCCCTCAAACCATCCCATTGCCGGAAGCACAGCGCGTGCCCCCTTATCGCCCGAAATGGCGGACTGTCGGTATCGATAATTGCATTAATGCGGTTCATCGGGAGATAAATTCGTTTGTCTGCTTCCCGCCGCTAGTTATCTCAAAGAATGAACGGGAGAAATCTACTATACTCAACGCGAGTTGAGTCTGGTTACGTGTGTCCCCGGTCGCGGTTGAAGGAGTCTATCGTAGGCGGTCCGCCAAGAGTGGAGAGTTTGGTAGCGGACCGGTCCGCGGACGCTGCGTTAACGCGCCAGCGCTGTTTGGAGTAACCCTTCCCTAGCAAATTCGACATAGAAAATGCGCTGTTGGAGCGTATGCGCGATGTTCGCGGCTTTTCGTCGAAGGCTGGGTCGGAGCGCAAGTCGGCTTCGGTCCTACAGACAGTTCGCCTTCTCCAAGAAGGCCTCCGCGGCGGTCGAATTCGGCCTGATAGCAGCGCCGTTCTTTGCCCTGCTCATAGCGCTGTTCCAGACCGCCCTGGTGTTCTTCGCCGGCCGAGTTCTCGACGTAACCACGCTGCAGGCCAGCCGCTACATCCTGACCGGTCAGGCGCAAAACGCGAGCTACACGCAGGCCCAATTTGCGACCTACGTCTGCAACAACACTTTCGCGCTTTTCACCTGCGCCAATTTCATGATCAACGTGAACACCTATAGCAGCTTCTCGTCAGCCGTCACGACAGCTCCGACTTTGACCTACAATAAACAGGGGCAAGTGACTAACACGTGGTCCTATTCGCCGGGCGGCCCCAACGACATCGTGGTCGTCCAGGTAATGTATCAATGGCCGATCGTGCTCGGCCCGCTCGGCTTCAACCTTTCAACTCTTTCAAACGGCGATCGGCTCTTGATGTCGACCGCAGTCTTCAAGAACGAGCCCTATTGATGAGGTCAGCCCGGACCACGGCGGAAATGCGAGCCTATCTGCGGCGCTTTGCAGGCGATCGCAAGGCCATCTCTGCGGTCGAGTTCGGCCTCATCCTGCCGTTCATGGTGTTCACCTATCTGGGCAGCGTCGAGCTGCAAGATGGTCTGTCGATCTACTTCAAAGTCACGGAGACCGCACGGACCGTGACCGACCTCGCCTCTCAATACGTCACCATCGATCCTACGACCATGAGCAACGTTCTGGGCGCTTCCGCCCAGGTCGTCGCGCCCTACTCGTCGGCGGGCATGATCGTGACCGTTTCGCAAGTGAATCCTACAAACGCGAACGGCCAGGGCACCATTGCCTGGAGCTGCTCGCTCAACGGCACCGCGCGGACGACCGGATCGACGGTCACGCTGCCAACCAACTTGCAGACGCCGAGCGGCGTTTCGATCATTTGGGGAGAGGTCACCTACCCATACAAGCCGGCCTCGGCCACGGTGATCACTGGCACGATCGATATGTACCAAGCCGACTATTTTTACCCGCGATTGTCGAACTCGGTGGCATTGACGTCCGGCTGCTGACAGGCACCACTTGCAAGGCTGGGCGACGGAACTCCGCGCGGTCAAGGCGTGGGCGCTCACGCGCCCTGCTTGCGCGGGGGCGCCATGAGCGTGGGCTGGATACGATCGCCAAGGCGCCGGCTTTGATGAAGGCTGACGTGACAGCGCGCCCCCATTCGTAAATTTCGATAGCCTCGCCGGTCGCGCTTGGCTCGACCGACAATACGGCGCGCGCGAAGCGTCGAACCGTTGCGGTGTGTCTCGACGGCCTCGACGTTAGGGACTTGCAGACTGTTGGGATCGAAGTTGAACCGCGGCCAGCGACTGCGGCATTTTGGTTCAGATGGTTCCCGATCTTCCGGAAACCCGCATTTCTGGTCCCCAGGCCTTTGCACAGTCGCGCGAATGTGAAGCTAAGGGTGCGTCGACTTCCACAATTCGCCGCGATGCTCGCATGACCTGAAATACATCTTCGCGGGACGGGAATTCCAGCACTGTCGCCATCAATTGGGCGGCGGATATTGCGATGGGGCCGCTTACGGAGCCGCCGGTGGTAAGATTGGCGTTAGGCTGGTGGCGTGAGCTTTGGCACCGTGGGCTGCCGCCGCGTTCGCCGTTGTCGTTTCTCTTCGCGCTGGCGTGCGTCGCGATTGCGACATTGGTTCGCGTCGGACTCGGCGAGATCAGCTCGGCCAGCGCGGTGTTCGCGCCCTATTACTCGGCCACGCTCGTGGCCGCTCTTGTGGGCGGGTGGCGAGCGGGCACCGTCTCCGCCGTTTCGGGCGCGCTTGCTGCCTTGTGGCTCTTCGTTCCGCCCGACTGGCAATCGCATGCCTTCGATCGCGAATGGTTCGCCAGCTATTTGCTCTTTGCCATATCCTCGGTAGTGATCGTCTGGGCCGCGAAAAGCTACCGCGACCTGCTGTGGCGGCTGCGCGAGGAACAAGATCGGCGGCAGCTGCTCAACCATGAACTGGCACACCGTATCCGTAATACGCTGACCATCGTCCAGTCCGTGATCAGCCAAACCCTGCGTGACCAACCCGCCGCTCTGATCAAACTCAATGACCGCATAGCTGCGTTGGCGGCGACCAATGATCTGCTGGTTAAGTCCGAGTGGCGCGGCGCCTCTGTGAGAAACATCCTCGCCGGCGAATTCGCGCCGTACGACCCCGCGCGTTTTCGTCTGGACGGTTTCGATTTCGAATGTCCGGCCGAGGTTGCGACCGTACTGGCGTTGATGTTTCACGAGTTGACGACCAATGCCGCGAAATACGGCGCGCTCTCCACACCTCGCGGCCGGGTCAGCGTTGCCTGGACCAAGCATGACCAGCGGGTCGAGTTCGACTGGGTCGAGAGTGGCGGTCCACAACCGATCACCCAACGGCGCGAAGGATTCGGCAGCACGCTTCTGCGCAGAGGCCTGCAGCAGTTCGACGGAGTCGTCGACATGCGGTTCGCACCGAGCGGACTGCATTGCGAGCTTGCGCTGTCCTTACCGCCGCCGCGGCGTCGCGAAGCCCGCGATCTCGCCATCGAGCAGCCACGTGCCGCACCTGTCTCGAGGCCATCCGCGGGTACGCCCGCACGCAAGACAACGTTGGTCGTTCGTCCGCCGCGCATCGCTGGCCAAAAGTAACTGCCTGCGCAACGGTTTGTCCGCAGGACGCGAACACCACATCTGGTAAGCCCTGGAACGGGCTTCACAATCCTGTCACGCCTGCCTATAAACTAGGGCCCGTCGCCGCATTGCGGCATAACGAGTCGCACCAGGAGCGCTCTTTGAACGCGCAGGTCTCGCCATCGGGTTTTCCGGCGCTGGTCCTCAACGCCGATTTCCGCCCGTTGAGCTACTACCCGCTGTCGCTGTGGTCGTGGCAGGACGCCATCAAGGCGGTCTTCCTCGAGCGGGTAAACATCGTCGCCAACTACGATCGAGCGGTGCACAGCCCGAGCCTGGAAATGAAACTGCCGAGCGTGGTGTCGCTCAAGACCTTCGTGAAACCATCGACCCACCCCGCCTTCACCCGGTTCAACGTCTTCCTGCGCGACCGCTTCTCTTGCCAGTATTGCGGCACGCGCGACGATCTGACGTTCGACCACCTGGTGCCGCGCTCGCGCGGCGGCCACACGACGTGGATCAATGTCGTGGCGGCCTGCTCGCCGTGCAATCTGCGCAAGGGCAACATGACCTCTGCCGAGTCGAACATGTGGCCGTCGCAGAAGCCATTCCAGCCGACGGTGCAGCACCTGCACCGCAACGGCCGGCTGTTTCCGCCCAACTATCTGCACGACAGCTGGCTCGACTATCTCTACTGGGACACCGAGCTCGAACCGTAAGCGCACTCGGCCTGCCTGGGGGCGCGGCCCGTAGCCGCGAGGGCCACGTGTTTGATGCGTGCGACCCAGAAACATTTAGCATCCTTCCGTATTTAGGGTTGTGAAGGTCCCGTGACGGGCCTACATGCGCCGATGGCTCTTCGGCGCGGGTGCCGACGTTGAACTGAAAGTGCGGAGCCGGTGGCAATGGGATCGATTGTCCTCCTCGACCTGATGGGCGGCGTGGCGCTGCTGCTGTGGGGACTACACATGGTTCTCAGCGGCGTGCTGCGCGCGTTCGGCAATGACCTACGCCGCTTCCTTTCCAAGGCGCTCAGCAACCGCTTCAAGGCGTTCGGTGCGGGCGTCCTGCTCACGGCGCTGCTGCAAAGCAGCACCGCGACCGGGCTGATGACTACTTCCCTCGCCGCCGACGGGCTCGTGAGCCTCGTACCGGCGCTGGCCATCATGCTCGGCGCCAACGTGGGCACAACCCTGATCGTGCAGCTTCTGTCCTTCAACATTTCGGCAGTGGCGCCGGCCCTGTTCGTCGTCGGCGTCGTCACCTTCCGTGCCGGCGGCCAAAGCCTTACCCGCGCGCTCGGCCGCATCGCCATCGGGCTCGGCCTAGTGCTGCTGTCGTTGCATATTTTGCTGGACACGCTGGCGCCAGCCGAGCAGGCTCCAGCGGTACGCACACTGCTCGGCGCCGTGACCACCGATCCGGTGCTGTGCATCGTGATCGCGGCAGCGCTCACCTGGGCGGCGCACTCCAGCGTCGCGGTTGTGCTCCTGGTCATGTCGCTGGCCTATTCGCATTTCGTCCCCCCCGCCTCAGCGCTCGCACTTGTACTCGGCGCCAATCTGGGCAGCGCCATCAACCCGCTGATTGAGGCCGGCATCCGCGGCAATCCGGCGAGCCGGCGGTTGCCCGTGGGCAATCTCATCAATCGCCTGGTCGGTGTCCTGCTCGTGCTTCCGTTCATGCAACCGATCGCACGCGAAATGGCGTCGCTGCAGCCCGATGCGGCGAAGATGACAGCCGAATTCCATCTGCTGTTCAACGTCGCGCTGGCCGCTCTGTTCATCGGCCCGCTCGACTTCGTGGCGGCGCTCTTGGTCCGCATGCTGCCTGAGCAGAAGCTGCCGGCCGATCCGTCGGTGCCGCGCTATCTCGACGAAATCGCGCTGGAAACGCCGCCGCTGGCCTTGGCCAATGCGGCGCGCGAGACGCTGCGCATGGGCGACACCATCGAGACCATGCTGCGCGACGTGATGACCGCGCTTCTGACCAATGACCGCAAGCTCGCCAGCGACGTATCGCGGCGCGACAACGTCGTCGACCGGCTGACGGAAGCGATCAAGCTCTACCTTACCAAGCTCACCCGCGGCAGCCTCGACGAGACCGAGGGCCGGCGCGCCATGGAGATCGTGTCGTTCACCATCAACCTGGAGCATATAGGCGACATTATCGACAAGAATCTGTGCCAGCTCGCTGCGAAGAAGATCAGACGCAACTATCAGTTCTCCGCCGAGGGTGCAGCGGAGCTGACAGGATTCCACAAGCGCATCTGCGAGAGCCTGCAGGCAGCATTCGGCATCTTCATGCGCGGTGACTTGGATGCTGCCCGCCGCCTGCTGCGGGAAAAATCCGAGTTGCGCCGCACCGAACTCGACGCCGCCGACCGGCATTTCGAACGGCTTCGCGAGGGCCGGCCCGAGAGCCTGGAGACCACCTCGCTCCACCTCGACATCTTGAACGATCTCAAGCGCATTCACTCGCATATCTGCTCGGTGGCCTATCCGGTGCTGGAAGCAGCGGGCGAACTCCCGGCCCGCGAAAGCGCCAAAGGCGATACGGTCTCGGATGCGCTGGCCTATCAGCCGAAGCTGCCGTGAGCTTCGTTGTCATCGTCCGCGAAGGCGGACAATCCAGTAATCATTGATTTCACGGAAATGGCGCCGATTACTGGATGGCCCGCTTGCGCGGGCCATGACAATAGTCAGCCGACAGCTACGCTGCCGCACGGGACTTGCCGAACGCCGGCGCCACTTCGGACATGAAGCGCGCCATTTCGTCCTTAACCTGACCGTGCGGCTTCAGGCCGACGTTGAAGTAGAGGATCACTTCGTCGAATCCCGCCGCCTCGACTTTCTTCAAGGTCTCGACGATGCGCGCGGGCGAGCCGAGCAGCACCGAATTCTCGGTCAGGTCTTCGGGCTGCACCTTCGCGAGCTTAGCGACCATGTCCACGAAATAGCGGTAGCTCGGCGGCGCAGTTTTCGGGTCTCCCGGCAGCGCCGGGATCACGCATTCGCGGTAATAGCGGATCTGGCGGGCGCGCGCCGCGTCTTCCTGTGCCTTGTTATCGGCGAAATGGATGAAGTAGCTGCACATCAGCCGCTGCGGCTTGTTGCCGTACTTGGCGCAGGTCTCATTGTAAAGGTCGGACACTTGCTTGAGGCCACCGAAACTGAGCGCCGCCGCAAACGGCGCCACGATCAAACCGCACTCCAGTCGCGCGGCGAGCTCGATCGAGGGCTTCGAGAACGATCCGACATAAGTCGGAATCGGTTTTTGCACCGGCTTCGGCGTAATGCGCACGTCGTCGAAGGAATAGTATTTGCCGTGATGCGACATGCGGTCATCTGCTGCCCACAGTCGGCGGATCACTTCGAGTCCCTCTTCAAAGATTCCCTGGTTGTCGTCGAACGACACCCGGAAAGGCTCGTATTCGCGCCGGTCGTAGCCGCGGCCACAGGCAAAATCGACACGGCCGCCGGATAACAAATCGAGCGTCGCCCACTGCTCAGCAACGCGGATCGGATGATGCAACGGCGTGACGGTAACGGCCGGCGCCAGCCTGATGCGCTTGGTCTGCGCCGCCACATAGGACAGCACCAGGTCGGGACAGGACAGCACGCCGAGCGAATTGAAATGATGCTCGCCGATCCACGCCGAGTGCATGCCGAGCTTGTCGGCATACAGCGCCTGATCGGTGATGTCGGCGACGAACTGGTTCGAGGAGCGCGTGTTGTTTTCGTAGTGATTGTCGCTCAGCGTGAAGTAGCCGAATTCCATGGGGTGCCTCCTGTGGCGCAACGTTTTGCGGCATAATAGTTGAAAATGCATCTGTTGTAAATGCACTGATCTGCGCTATTATGTCGGGTGCTATGGCCCTTCCGAAGCACCCCACAAAGCTCAATCTCGCCGACTATCTCCCCTACCTGGTGAACCGGGTCGGCACCATCATCGCCGATCAATTCGGGGAAGAAGCCTTGGCGCCCAATGGGCTTAGCATCGCGATGTGGCGGGTCATGGCGGTGCTTGCGTCGACCGGCGGCCAGCGCCAGATCGACCTTGCCGACCTGACCAGCATCGACTCCTCGACCCTGTCGCGGCTAGTGACCCGGCTCGTGCGCCTTGGCCTCGTGACCCGCACCCGCTCAACGAGCAGTAACCGCGAAGTCGCCGTGAAGCTTTCATCGAAGGGCGGCGCGCTGGTAGCGCAGCTCATTCCCGTCGGGCTTGAATTCGAATCCGCCGCCATTGCCGGCCTCGCGCCGGCAGAGCTTATGACGCTCAAGCGCTGCCTGCGCCGGATGTACAGCAATATGAAAGCCCGGCCTGCGGTAGCGGGCACTTTGCGACCGAAACGCGTAGCCGTCTAAATCTCAGTCCACCTGAGAACCAGGCGCCGCGTCCTCGAACACCGACACCGCCGGCGGCGTTCCTGAAAACCCGAGTTCGTTCCAGCGCGCCACCACCTGCTCATAAGTCTCCTTCGACAGCTTGGTGCGCTTGGAAAAGTTTTTGATGTGCCGGAAGTCCATGCAGGCGTTGATCAGGGCCTTGGAACCCCAGGGCCGGATTTCCGGTGGATTGAGGCTCGGGTCGAGGAACGTGCTCCAGGTCTCGCGCAGTATGTCGATGGATTGCGCCGGCCGCGAGCGCGTCGCCATCGCCCATAGAACCTGGTGCACGTTGGTCGGGTCGACGTCGTCGTCCACCACGATGACGTATTTGCCAAAATACGCACCGCCCACGCATTGCGCCGCGAGCGCCATCACCTGCGGCGCATGGCCCGGATACATTTGTTTGATGGAGACAACAGTGATGCCCCAGCCGGCGGCTTCCGGTATAGACCAGACCCCCTGAATGCCGGGCACGCCGAGTTTCTGCAGATCGGACCAGATCGCCGCCGAGCGCAAGGCCGCCCAGAACAATCCGGCCTCGTTGGCGGGGCCGTCCGCCATCAGCGCGCAGGTCAGCGTTGGATTGTTGCGGAAGCGGACTTTCTCCACGCGCATATAAGGAGTCGCGCCGCTGGGGCGGCCGTAATAGCCGGTGAACTCGCCAAACGGCCCTTCGGCGAAGGTCTCGTCCGGGTATACGAAACCCTCAATGATGATTTCCGCGCGGGCTGGCAGCGGCAGGCCGGTGAGATCGCTCTTGAACAATTCGATCGGCGCGCCGTTGATGCCGCCGTAATATTCATACTCGCTCTGCGTCTTTGGAAAGCTCGTCGCGCCGACCAGAAACAGCAGCGGGTCGATGCCGTAGGCGGCCGCGATCGGCATCGGCTTGCCCATCTTCCACCACTTCTCGCGGTCGAGGGTGGCGTCTTTGCCGGGCGAGGTGTAGACGCCGATCTCGCGCGGCCCTTTGATCATCATGCGGTAAGTGCCAACGTTGATGCGGCCGGTCTCCGGGCATTGCGTGACCACAGCGTCGCCGGTGCCGAGATAAAGCCCGCCGTCGAGCGGCCACATGCGCTGCGCCGGGAATTGCCGGATGTCGATCTTGTCACCCGTGACGATGTTCTGATTGCAGATCGCCGTTTCGGCCGGCACCTCGCGCGGCTTTATGGTGCGGCCCATCTTGCGCTGTAGCGCCTGCACCGCCTTGAGCGGGTGATCCACCGGCTCCTCACCGATCATCACGCAAAAGCGCGACAGGTTGCA
>JASHVC010000733.1 GCA_030039655.1 Xanthobacteraceae bacterium
TCCGCGCGCGGTAGATCAGGTGCACGATGTTGCACACCTTGTCGTTGGCGACTTCCGAGAGCAGCTTCACGTCCTCACTGTCGCGCAAGTCCGCCGGCAGCCGGCTGATGAGATGCGCAAGCGCGATACGCAGCCGCTGAGCGCGCTGGTATTGATCGGTCGCGGCGCGGTTGCGGCTGGAGTAAAGGATCTCCTTGTGGCGCACCTCGACTTCGATCATGTCTTTCGGCGGCTCGCCCCGCGCGCTCCAGAGATCGACCTGAAACGCCAACGTGTCGCGCCGCGGTGTGCTTTCAAGCACCCATTGCAGTGGCGTGTTGGAGATGAGACCGCCATCCCAATAAAACTCGCCATCCACTTTGGTTGCCGGAAAGCCGGGCGGCAGCGAGCCGGAGGCGACAATGTGCTCGGCGCGGATCGTATGCGTCGTCGTATCGAAATAGACGAAATTACCGCTGCTGACCTCAACCGCACCGACGCTAAAGCGCATTGAGCCGGTATTGATCCGTTCGAAATCGACCACGCGTTCGAGCATCTGCCACAGCGGCGTATTGTCGTAATAGCTCGCCTTATCGGCGCTCCTAGAGGGCCATAGCAGCGGCGACGGCACACGCGGCACAAAAAAGTCGTTGGCGCCGAACATCAGTACATTCATTGCGTGCGCCTGGTTGATCAGTTGGTGGTTAAGCTCGTCCCGCACTTCAAGAGGCGGCAAATTTGGAATTCCGAACGGCGAAGCGCTGACCGTTTCCCAGAATTCGCGCAACCGTTGGACACGAAGCTCGGGCGGATTGCCCGCAATGATGGCCGAATTGATCGCTCCAATGGAAATTCCCGCGACCCAATCGGGGTGCAAATCGGCCTCGGCGAGCGCCTGATAGACTCCCGCCTGATAGGCGCCGAGCGCCCCGCCGCCCTGCAGCAACAATGCGATCCGTTCGAACGGCGTGCGCTGCGTCATTGTTTGTGCTCTTGAGACCGATAGGCGTCAATGATCTCCGACCCGGTGGCAAACCAAACGTTGCGATGTGAGGCGATGTAGGATAGCGCCCGATCGAGGGTGCGGATGCGGTGCGGCACGCCGATCAGGAATGGATGCAGCGCAATCGCCATCACGCGCCCATTGCGGGCACCCTCCTCATAGAGCACGTCGAATGTCTCGCGGATGCGGCGTTCGAATTCGCCGATGTCGATGCTCGGCATGTTGAACAGCGGCATGTCGTTGAGCTCGATCGAATACGGGATCGAGTAAAGCCCGTTGTTCATGCGGTAGGGCAGATCGTCGTTCACCCAATCGCAGACATATTCGACGCCATTGTCACGCAAGAGATCGAGCGTGTGCCAGGTTTCACTTAGGCCCGGCCCCAGCCAGCCGCGCATGGTCTGGCCCCATTGTCCGATCACCTCGTGCACTTCGGCGATGAGCGCGGCCTCGTCCTCTTTCGGCATGCCAGTCAGCAAGACGGAATTGGTCAGCCCATGGCCCATCAATTCCCAATTCAGCTTCGTCACCTCTTCCATGATGCGCGGATAAAAGCGGCCGACCTCGGCGTTAAGCGCAACAGTGCCGCGCACGCCGTGCTTGGCCAGCACCTCGATGATGCGCCACACACCGACGCGGTTGCCGTAGTCCCGGCGCGAATGATTGCGGATATCGGGGACCTGAGCGCCGATTTCGATGTGGAAGTGCTCGATATTGGGGATGACCCAGACGGCGACGCGCGCGCCGTTCGGCCATGTGACGCGTGGACGATCGACGATCGCCTGATAGGGGAACAGTCGAAAGGGATCGGTATCCACGGCTTTCTCCGGCAATTCAATGCAGACCGCCCTCATTATGAGGCGCTCGATAAAATTTATCCATCGGCGCACACGGAGCGGCGCACGGATTGCGGTAGAAAAACCGCAGCAGTAATCTTGCGGGGCGCTACTAATGAAAATGCGATTGGAGGAAACGGCAATGTCGGAGAAGCCCAACTACCGGGTCAACAGGCGCAACGTAAAGATGACCGAGCGCGTCGCAATGGCGGCAGTCGGCAAATCTGTCCTGCGCGCGCAGAAGGTCCACGGCACCGACACCAGCATCATGTTCGCCGAACGAGCCTCGGGCTATCATACCAGCCCGCACATGCACGATTGCGAGCAGATGAATTACATCGTCTCCGGAGAAATCTATTTCTTCGTCGATGGCCGCGGCTACCGCTGCAAGGCCGGCGACGTCATGCGCATCCCGCGCAATAAGGTTCACTGGGCCTGGAATCGCGGCAACGAAACCGCCGTGGTCTTCGAATCCCATTCGCCGCCGTTGCGCGACCGCGGCGGCGACGCCTACCCGCTGCTTGGGCCGGACGACGACGCTGCCAAGATTCAGCACATGCAGAACATCCTGGTCAAAGTGGACCAAGCTGAAATCGACGCCGTCGAGGCGCGCGCCATCGCCGAAGAGGAAGGCCAACAGGCAGCCGAGTAACCGGCGGCGTGCGATGCCGACCTGGCGCATCAGAAATCTCGGCGCTGCGCTGAGCGTGATTGGCGCCGCCATGCTGGCGCCGAACACTGCCGCGCGCGCCGACGGCTTCTATCAAGGCAAGACGCTGGAGATCATCGTTTCGACGGGCGTCGGCACCGACAGCTACGATTCGCTCAGCCGGCTCGTGAGCCGCCATATTGGCCGCCATCTGCCGGGCAACCCGGCGGTCGTCGTGCGCAATATGCCGGGCGCCGGCGGCATCCTCGCAGCCAACGAGCTCTACAACATTGCACCGCGGGACGGCACTGTGATCGGCATGCTCGACCAATCGATCTATCAGACCCAGCTGTTCAAAGTGCCCGGGTTGAAGGCCGACGTCACCAAGATGAACTGGCTCGGCCGCATCATCAGCAACGACGCGGTGCTGTTCGCATGGACCACCGCAGCGGTCAAAAAGATCGATGATGCCTACACGAAGGCGCTGATCATCTGCTCGACTGGCAGTTCGTCGCAGCTTCGCTGGACGATGTTGAAGAAGCTCCTCGGCTTCAAGTTCAAGCTTATCACCGGCTACAAGGGCACCGGCGACGGCCTGATTGCGATGGAGCGCGGCGAAGTGGAGGCGCTGAGCATGCCCTGGACAGTGTTTCGCGTAATCCGCGCCGACTGGCTTCGCGACAAGAAAGTCAACGTGCTGTTGCAGACGGCGCTTGAGCGCGCGCCGGACTTGCCGGATGTGCCGCGCGTAGTCGACCTGGCTCGCGACGACGAACAACGCCAGATCCTCGAACTGTTTTCGCAGGCCGAAAAGGTCGGGCGCTCCTTCACGGCGCCGCCTGGGCTGCCGGCCGAGCGCGTGGCGGAGCTGCGATCGGCATTTGCGGCGACGCTGAAGGATCCTGCTTTCCTGGCCGATGCCGAGCACATGCAGGTCGGCCTCAGCCCATTGCCGGGCGCCGAGCTTCAGGCCATCATCGATAAATCTTTCGCCTTCTCGCCGGCGATCGTCGAGAAGGCCGGAATCTTGTTACACAGCGCGGAACAAGGCGGATGAAAGAAGCAAAATTCGAAGGTGAAACCATCCATCTCGAGGTCGCTGGACGATCGATGGACGTGCACATCGCCGCACCGCCCGGCCCCGGACCGCATCCCGCCGTGCTGCTGATGTTCCACCGCGGCGGGCTGGACGCCTGCACGGCTCACTACTTCAAGGAATTCCCGAAGGCCGGCTACCTCACGATCGTACCCAACTTCTACCATCACTGCCCGAAAGACGTGCCGCTGCACGACTGCAAGAAATTCCTGAAGGACAACGAGGTCACCGCCGAGATCGCCGCATCGGCGGATTACGCGCTGACTCGCCCGGACCTCGATCGCAGCCGCATTTTTATTGCCGGCCATTGCATGGGCGGCCGGCTGGCATTCCTCGGCGCCAGCACGAAACCGGTGTTCACGGCCGCCGTCGCTTATTATGGCGGCGGCATGATGACCCATTGGGGCGACGGCACGCCGACGCCGTTCGAATTGATAAAGAATATTGGCTGTCCGGTGTACGGATTTTTCGGCGACCTCGATACCAATCCGTCACCGGCTGACGTGGACCGCTTCGAAGCTGAGCTTAAGCGCCACAACATTCCTTATGTGTTCCATCGCTATCCGAAGGCTGGCCATGGATTCCAGAATCCCGCACGCGACAAAGGGCGCAATGCCGACGAGATTGCGGCTGCAGATTCGGCCTGGGCGACGATGCTCGATTTGATGAGCGCATCCGCCGCGACGCCTGAACGCGTGAGGGCACGGGCCGGGTGAGCGCCGCGCTACGAAATTCCTTCCCTCTCGTTCGCATGCCGCCCCCGGACCGTTGAGAACACGTATGACCTTGATTCTGTCCAACGACGACGTCGGTAAGCTGATCGAAATGCCGGACTGCATCGCAGTGCTGGAGGAAGCGTACATCGAGCTTGCCGAGGGACGCGGCATCTCGCGCACACGCTCCGACTCCATCACCCCGACCACGCACCCCGATGCCCTCTACAGCCTCAAATCCATGGATGGCGTCATTCCAAAACTCGGCGTTGGCGCGGTTCGCATAAACTCCGACATCGTCACCTGGCCGAAGAAGGGCAACAATGTGCGGCGCGAGAAGGTGCCCGCGGCGCCGGGCGACCGCTACGTCGGCTTGGTGCTGTTATTCTCGACCGACAACGGCGAACCGCTGGCGATTTTCCCTGACGGCGTGATGCAGCGCATGCGGGTTGGCGCCGCCAACGGACTAGGCGCCAAATATCTGGCGCGCAAGAACGCCAAGACGGTCGGCATTTTGGGCTCCGGCTGGCAGGCCGGCGCGCAGCTGATGGCGATCTGTGCCGTCCGTCGCATCGAGACCATCCGGTGCTTTTCGCCGAACGCGGAAAATCGTGCGGCCTTCGCACAGCAGACGAGCGAAACGCTTGGCGTTGAAATCGTGCCAGTCGATACACCCGAAGAGGCGATCCGGGGCGCCGACGTCGTTATGTGCTCCACCAACACCCTCGATCCGGTCTTCTTTGCCCCATGGATTGAACCTGGAATGCATTTGAGTTCCATCAAACGCCCGGAAATCGAGGCGAACGCAATAAAACGCGCCGATCGTGTCGTGATCCATACTCACGACACGCGTCCGATCCACGTCTTGACCAAGGATCTGGTCGTGCCCGAGAAGGCTGACGGCCGCGGCTGGGAAGTCGCCGAGGACATCGAATTCGACAAGCTCCCGACCCTGCCGGACCTGATCGTCGGCCGCGCGGAAGGCCGCCGCTCGGAGCGCGAGGTCACCTGCTTCATCAACAATTTGGGGCTCGGCTATCAATTCGCCGCGGCAGGCTCGCTGCTGTATCGCAAGGCCAAGGAGAGCGGCGCCGGCCACGATCTGCCGACCGACTGGTTTACCGAAGACGTGCATCCATAATCGCCGTCCCACGACCTTGAGGCGGTCGCGCAGTGGCGCTCAGGCTGATTTCCGGCCGTCTTCTTCCGGATTTCCAGCGGCACTGGCCTGGGTCGGCCAACGCTCGTGGGTAAGCGGAACGATCATATGCACGGAGAGACCGGTGCGCTTGAAAGCGCGCGTAACCTCGCCGTTCAATTGCCGCTCGATCACCAGAGAAATCAGGCGTGAGCCGAAGCCGAGCTTTCGCGGCCGCCGCGTCGGCGGTCCGTTCTTCTCGACCCACTCGACCGTGAGCGTCATGCCGCGAGCCGTGCGGCTCACCGACCAACTCAGATCAAGGTGACCCTTCGGACGCGACAGGCTGCCGTGCTTGACTGCGTTGTCCGCGAGCTCGTGTAGTGCCGCGCTCAAGTTGAACACCGGATCCGGTTCAAGCTCCACATTGGGACCGGTGAACGTTATCCGGTCGAGATACGGTCCGAGCAGGACGTTCAAGAGGTCCATGATCGGGATCGATTGTCCGCCGCCTTCGGTGATCAGGCGCTGCGCGCTCGCCAAGGCGAGCACACGCGCCCGGTATTTGCTCGCCAGGTCGGCGATGCTCTTTGAGTTTCTCGCTGTCTGCGAGAACAGCGCCAGCAATTGGGAAAACAAATTCCCGGAACGATGGCGCATGTCGCGGATCATCAATTCGTGCCGCTGCTCAAGCTGGCGGCGAGCAATGGCGCCGGCGAGCAGGTTGGCGACCGCGGCG
The DNA here is from genome assembly GCA_030039655.1 of Xanthobacteraceae bacterium. The sequence goes on from JASHVC010000733.1 coordinate 6,154, forward strand.
AGGAAAGCGATGTCCTGCGCGGCGAAGCGCCGCCGCGTCTTCGTGCAAACGCCGAGGATGCCGTAGAAGCGGTCATCGCGGCCGGCAATGGTGACGTTGATGCCGCTGCTGCAGCCAGAATCGCGCAGATAGCCATCGACTTTGAACCGCGACTCGCTGGCAAAATCGTCCGTGACCACCGGCAGGCGGGTGTCGAACGTGTAGCCCGCATAGCTGTCCGGCGCGACCGAGGCGAGAATCGAACCCACCAGGTCCGTCTTCCAACCGAAGCCGGCGCGCAGCAAGAGGTCGGTGTTGCCGGGAAGAAGTTCGAGGATTTTGACGAAGTCGACCGACAGCGTCGTCGCGACGGTGCTGACCGCATCCTTCAGTAGCTGTTCGAGATCGGGCTCGGACAAGGCACGCTCGCCGAGCTGCGCCAGCGCCTCCTGTTGTTTGACCCGGCTGCGCAGTTCGGCCTCGAGGTTCACGCGCTCGGTGATATCGTGGGAGAGCCCCGTTGCGGCATCATCCACCGAGCGAGCGAGCGGTTCAGGTGTTGGCGGCTTTTCTCGGTCCGGCGGGTTCATTCTTATGCACTTTTGCCGGGCCAATGCCCGGATCGGCACGACTACTCCACCACCAAAACGGCCCAAGCTTGCGCCGGTTCGCTCCGGCCATTGGAATATATGGCGAAGCGGAACGCCGCAGGCCAGAGCCCGCCGCCTCAGTAGATTGGCGAAAGTGGGGACCGCTGTCAGTAAGTGCCGAAAACCAAGGATATTGTGCGCCGGGACGGGCCTACGCTAACGCAGCAGCTTGGCCCCCAGAGTGCACCGTCGCGGCATCGTGGGGCGTAGCATCGCTGATCTGCCGCCCGCGCGCATCGGGCAGGACGATGACCTTGGTTCCGGTGTTGACCCGATTGTAGAGATCAATCACGTCGGCATTGAGCATGCGGATGCATCCGCTGGACACGTGCTTGCCGATCGAGGTCGGATCGTTGGTGCCGTGGATGCGGTAATCGGTGTTGCCGAGATAGAGGGCACGCGCGCCAAGAGGATTACCGGGACCGCCGCCCACCCAACGCGGCAGATACGGCTGGCGTGCGACCATGCTGGCCGGCGGAATCCAATCGGGCCACTCGGCCTTACGGTTGATCGTTTCGACGCCCGACCATTCAAAACCCTCGCGGCCCACCCCGATTCCGTATCGCATCGCCTTGCCGCCGCCAACTATCAGGTAAAGGAAGGTATGGACGGGATCGATGATGATCGTGCCTGCCGGCTCGGTGCCCGCGTAGGAGACGACTTGGCGCTGCAGCGCAGGCACCGGCTCTTCGTCCCCATACGGCGTTTGATAGGCTGGAGCCACGGAATCGGCGGGCCCATAGGAAAGCGCCTGAGCATGAGCTTGAACGACCGGAGTCGCGACCAAGCCAACAAACAAAAATACGCCGCTTAAGCGCCCAACCGTGCTCTTTACCATGATACATTCCACCGTGCTGATGACGCTCATCCAATCGCGCAGGCGCGTAAAAAGTTCCCCGTCGCGCTTGGGATAAATTCGAATCAAATGCGCGGCGATTTTCGGCGCTGAAGCGTGCGCGATCTCGCGCTTTTGCGCCTACCATTAGCCGTTCGGCGGCGAGAAGAGGTTCAAAGCGCTGCGGGCCCACCAGCGCAATATTTGCAGCGAGCGTAAATCAAACATGTCTATGGATTGCTGCACTCGGATCGCAAGCCGCGGGAAGGCGACGCTCAGGTCATGCACCGCCCGTACACGGTTGCCAGCGAGGGAGACACAACCGGACTGAAAGCAGGATCGCAGCCGACCGGCACATGTCCACGTGCCTGCGAACCATCGAGCCCGCGAAGATCCCACCAAATCACATGACTGCTGCCTGCTGAGCCGGCGTTGTCCGAGCTCTTGACGAGCGGCAATCGGTCGCCTTTGCGGTAGCGATTTACCGCAACGGGCGGCGTGCGCTCGCTGACGGCGGTACCTGCTACAGGAGCGGCGCGCAAAAACGGGTCAAGGCTGGCAAAGAAGAAAGCAAGCGAGACAAGTGCGCCTGCACCGACAATACGAACTACGCGAAGGCAATCGTTACCACCAAAGAGCCTGGGCATCGGAGCCTCTCCGGCGCGCTGGTACGATCATCCAGAAGATCGCCCCGTGCGCACATGCCGACGGCCCCCGAGCTGAAGACCTCACCTGTGCGCACAAACGCCGCAATGGTGCAGTCGTTCCGGATGTAGCCGAGGTTCACTGACTCGTGATTGCAAGCCAGCGCCCGCCGTTCACTGCCGCGTGACTGACGGCGTCAATGAAGTGCACGCGCGTGTGTTTGCTTCACAGGAACAAACATTGGCGTCGAGCTTTGTTGTGGCGGACCGGCCATCCTTTCCCCCCTCCCCCCGTGCTTGGCCGGCCGAATTGGGCGCAGCCGATATGCCGATCGGCTGCGCCCTTAATTTTCCACGGACGGACGCCTCAGCTCGCTACTTGCGAACGGTAGCGCGCTGAATGAAGCTACGTGCGCCTGACCACATGCCTATTGGGGGGGAGCACGGACCATGACACTTCGGCGCCGTCGATTCCTTCACCTCGCCGGACTAGCGGCGGCCGCCTCGGCGTTGCCGCGGATCACGGTGGCCCAATCCTACCCATCGCGGCCGGTGCGATGGATCGTCCCGTTCCCTGCCGGCGGCAGCACCGATCTGGTCGCAAGGCTGGTGGCGGAGTGGCTGGCGGCGCGCCTCGGCCAGCCATTTGTCATTGAGAACAAGCCGGGCGGCGGCACCAACATCGCCGTCCAGGCGGCGGTCAGCGCGCCGCCCGACGGCTACACGCTTCTCTTTATCCTCACGACCAATGTGCTCAATCCCTCGCTCTACAAATCCCTGCCGTTCGACTTCCAGCGCGACATTGCGCCGGTGGCAGGGCTCGCCGAGCTGCCCCTGGTGATCGACCTCAACCCTCAGCTTCCGGCCAGGACCGTGACTGAGTTCATCGCGTACGCACAGGCCAATCCGGGCAAGATCAATTTCGCCTCGTTCGGCGCGCGCACGATCAGCCATTTGGCCATCGAGCTGTTCAAGATCTCGGCGGGCATCGACGTCGTCCACGTGCCGTATCCAGGCGGCGCACCGATGCTGACAGATCTCATTAGCGGGCGGGTGCAAGCCGGCGTCGACGCATTGCCGAACTCGCTGCCGCACATCAAAGCCGGCGCGGTGCGCGCGCTTGCGGTGCTGTCAGCGGCGCGGACACCCGCTTTGCCAGACGTGCCGGCCGTCAGCGAGACCATTTCAGGCTTTGAGGTCAAGCCATGGACCGGTGCGGGCGTTCCGCGCGGCACCTCGGCCGAAATCATCACGTTGCTCAACCGCGAGATCAATGCCGGACTTGCCGACCCAATTTTGAAGGCGCGCCTTGTTGAGGTTGGCGGCGCGCCACTCGTCTATACGCCCGACGATCTGCGCGCGATGATCGCCCGCGACGGTGAAAAATGGGCGAAAGTCATAAAGCTCGCCGGCATCGAACCGGAGTGAGGCTTCAGCTCTTTGCAGTGAGCGAGGATCAGAGGCTCGCTTGCCGTTCGCTTTGCGGCCGTTCGCGCTGACGCGCTTTGCGGCCAAAGAACAACGCCTGGCTTATCACGGCTGAGACCACGGCGAGCTGGAACGGCTTGGCGATAAGGAACGCTGGCTCCGGACGCCGGCCGGTGAGGAAACGTTCCGGAAAAGCCGTAATGAAAATCACCGGCACTTCAAGCGTGCCAAGAAGTTCGTTCACCGCATCGAGCCCAGAACTGCCGTCGGCCAATTGGATGTCAGCGAGGATGAGCCCGGGCCGTTTCTTCTTCGCCAGCGCCAACGCTTCGGCGTGCGTGCGCGCAATGCCGATCACGTTGTGGCCGAGGCTTTCCACTAGCGCCTCGATGTCCATGGCGATGAACGGCTCGTCCTCGATGATGAGGACATCGGTGGCGATCTCGGCGGCGAGTTCGCGCCCCGACTCTTCGACCAGGCCGCGCAGCGTCGCCAAGTCGCAGTCGAGGACCTCGGCCGCGTCCTCTTCGGAAAATCCTTCAAGCGCGACGAGCAAGAAGGCCTGTCGGGGCCGCGGCGTAATCTGGGTCAGGTGCTGCTCCGGCGGCAGAATTGGTTCGGCCGCGTCAGAACTGCCGTTCACCGCCACCGAACTCCAGATTTTCGTGAACAGCCGGTAGAGGGCCACGCGGGAGCTTGAGCTGGACTCAAGGACCTTCGGACTGGCGATGAGCGACTCGAGCGTTGCGGCCACATAGGCATCGCCCGAGGCTTGGCTTCCAGTGAGGGCGCGCGCGTATCGGCGCAGAAATGGCAGCTGTTGGAGTACCGCCTGTGAGGTTGACATGGTGCCCTCCCCTTCCATAGGTCCGAATCTAGCAGGAAAGTCCCGAATTTACTGGCGAAAACGTCTTTAGGTAAAGAAAGTTCCCAAAAATCGCATGTTCGCGACGGAACAAGCAGCCCAGCCCGCGCGTTGGGCCGGGTGAGTGGGGGTTCCATGAGGGTGGGCCGCTACATGGCGCAAAAGCTAGTTGGTTCAAAACCATGGATGTAAAACCGTGGGCGAATGGGGAATAGTGACGAAATGAAAAGCCGTAGGACACATCTTGAGGCCATCCAGCCGAACGCAGGTAGGCCGGAGGAACACGATCCCACTGATAAGCGACCCCACAAGCACGAAATCCGGCTGGGGCGTGAAGCTCAGGCCCGGATCGGGGAGCTGCTGCGGACGATGTATAACTCGTACGTCAATCAGGGTGTGCCGCAGCATCTTGATGAGTTGGTTCGCCGTATAGGCGAACACGATTGAGACACCAGGATTGGGACACGCAGGGGTATCGTTGGCATGAAGCTCGATCCCGCAATACGCGACCAGGTGCTCGCCACGGTACCAAGTCTGCGCGCGTTCGCGATTTCGCTGTGCGGCAATATCGACCGCGCCGATGACTTGGTGCAGGAGACATTGCTCCGCGCGCTCGCCCATATCGACTCGTTCGAGCCCGGCACCAACATGCCGGCATGGCTGTTCACTATTTTGCGCAATCTGTTCCGCTCGGAATACCGTAAGCGGCGGCGCGAGGTTGAGGACGCCGACGGGCGCTATGCGGAAACACTTAAGTCCCACCCAGAACAGACCGGGCGTGTGGAATTCGAGGAATTCCAGGTGGCGCTGGCAAAGCTGCCGTCGGACCAGCGCGAGGCGCTCATACTCGTCGGCGCTTCGGGTTTCTCTTACGACGACGCAGCGGCCATCTGCGGCTGCGCGGTCGGCACCATCAAAAGCCGCGTCAACCGTGCACGCACGCGGCTGGCCGACCTTCTCTCCATCGATAGCGTGGACGACTTCGGCCCTGACCGCGCGACCCGCGCGGTGCTTGCCGGCGGTGGACGCGGCTAAGCATATTTTCGCAAGCCTGAAGAGTGAGGTTCGTCGCAGGCTTTCAGCCGGCTGGCGCACCTAAAAGCTTGCGGAAATAAATAACTCTTTCGGTTTCTGAAAATCCCCAGCCCAAATGAGCGGATTGCGACACGGCGTTATCGAGCGGCGTGTCGGATCCGAGTTCATGAAATCCTCGAGCGGCGAGGAAACCCCCGATGTGGCTCACGAGCTGAGCGCCGATTCCGCGCCGTCTGAACTCTTCGCTCACCCAGATGCCTTCGAGGAACGCAACGGGGCGGCTGTCACAGCCGTTGGCATATTTGCGGATTGCAAGTTCGGCGAAACCGGCGACCGCGCCGGCCGGCGTCTCGGCGATAAAGCCCCAAGCCTCGCCATCCTCTAGGAGCTGATCGATCCCCAGCTCATGTTGTTGCGGCGTTTCGTCGGGCCAAAGTGAAGCGCGCATGCCCGCCCAGACCGTCCGGTCGGCCGCACCCATTTGCCTGATGATGACATCCATTTCATCGTGCCCTAAGGCGTCGTCACCGGCGCTCGCGGCTGCTCGTCCTTAAAGCTGACCACGAACGGCGCGGCGTTCGATTGCGCCACCGGTTCGCCGCGGCTCTTCACCGTGACCAGATACATGCCGGGCTTGCGGATCGCATCCGGAGGCACCACCGCCTCGAGCTTGCGCCGGTTGATGAACTTCGTTTCCAGCTCCTTGCCGTTGAGCAGCACGTAGTGGAACGGCCAGAACGGCTCGTCGCCGGTGATTGTCAGGGTCGTCGGCCCGGTACCCTGCGCCACCGCGTACGGCGTGACCACAATATGCTCTGGCATCGATTGCCAGGTGTTGAATTCGGGGATCGGATTGACGTAGCGGTGGAACTGGTGATCGACGATCCTTCCATTCAGCACGACCATCTTGACGTTCTGCGTCATCCAGATGTCTTGCAATGGATTGCCTTCGACGATCGACAGATCAGCGACTTTTCCGGGTTCGACGCTGCCGTAATCCGCATCCTTATGGAAAGTCTTGGCGACGTTGAGAGTGGCGGCTTCGATCGCCACCATGGGCGGCACGCCGGCTTCGACATCCATCGCCATGGCCTCGTGCATCAACAGGCCAGCCATGCCGCGCGGAGAATCCGAGCCCTCTTTGAGCCGGCCGCCCGCCGCCACAAAACGCCGGATGAATTCATATGACTTCGCCATGCCGATCTTGGTTTGCTCGAGCTGTTCGGCCGTGTAGCGGTGGAACAACTTCTCGGTCGTGTACTCGGTGATGACGCGAACAGCGGGTGGAAAATTGGCGTTGGGATCGGCGAGGATTTCCTGCTCCTTTTGCCAGAAGCGGGGCGCATAGGCGGATAGCGGGCGCAGCCACTTGGCAAGCGTCGGCGTCCACGAAACGTGGTGCGCTACCATCGGGGCGATCACCTCGTCGTAGTGCTCGGGCTCGTAGAGTGCTCCTGCGAGTTCGGCCTCGATGCGTCCCGCCGTGCGATCAAGTTCAAGCTTGCGCCGCTTCTCTGGTTCCATGATCGAGGTGTAGCCGACCGACCAGATGTGCTCGATCCCGTCGACACCAGCATTGGCCGAGGCGATGGCATCCCAGGAATGAGCGGTCGCGCCCATTCCGAGTTTGTGTGCCTCGTCGGTCACCACTGCGATCAAATCGGGCGAGAGAAATTCGCTGAGCTTGAGTGCGTCGTAGCCGTCCCGCTTCTTGGCGCGCACGATGTCGCGGGCGGCCTCCGCGTCCGGAACCTTCATGTAATTGCGCCAACCGCGCGAGCCTTCGCTTTCGAATTCGGCGGTGCGGTAGCCAAGCGCCTGTCCGGTCGGCCAAATGCGCGGTCCACGGATCTTGCCGCTTTCGGTGCCGTACTTCTGCGCTAGCGCCCACGGGCCATCCTGTTGGGTTTCAATCTCGACGCAGGTGGTGATGCCGAGGTGCAGATAGAGCTCACCCCAAAACGCTTCCCAATGGCAGTGACCGTCGATGAAGCCCGGCATGACCGTCTTGCCGCTGACATCGATCACGCGCGCGCCGGGCGGAATCGCGACTTGTCCGGTGCGGCCAACGTCCTTGAAACGGTTTCCTTCGATGACAATGACGGAGTTCTCGATCGGCGGCCGGCCGGTGCCGTCGATCAACGTGCCGCCTTTAATAACGAGCGTTTGCGCGTGTGCGCCCGCGACCACACTGAAAGCTGCCGCGAAGGCGCCCAGCGCAAGGGACTTTCCCAACATTTCTGTTTTCTCCGCTGACGATTACGGCATGCCACCGCGATGGGCGATGCCGCCGTCGATAGTCACGATGGTGCCGCTCGTATAGGAGCTGAGATCGGACGCGAGGAAAACGACCATCGCGGCTATCTCGTCGATCGAGGCCGGGCGGCCATGCGGCATCTTCGCGAAACTCTCCTTCCATCGATTCTCGTCACCGTGAAGCTTTGCGGCGCGCTTGCGGCCGAGCATCTCGACACGGTCGGTGAGGACCGGACCGGGATTCACCCCGACCACGCGCACTCCGAAGTCGAGGCTATTGCTGCCGATGGCGCGGGTGAACGCCATGAGGCCGGCGTTGCCCATCGCGCCCGCGATGTAGCCGACATCGACGCGTTCGCCGCCAAGTCCGATGATGTTGATGATGACGCCGCGGCGCTGCTTTTCCATCTGCTTCAGGTAATGCCGGGTGAGTCCGACATAGCCGAACACCTTGAGATCGAACCCGGCGCGCCACGCGGGCTCGTCAACGTCGTGAATGTTGCCGCCCGGAATGGCGCCGGCGTTGTTCACCAGAATGTCCACATCCGCAAAGGCCTTGTAGACGCGCTCTCGCGCAGCCGCGTCCGCAAGATCGGCCGCCATGGTGCGCACGGTGACGCCCGTGGCCTTGCCGATGGCCGCGCCTTCCTTTTCCAGCTGATCCGCCGACCGCGCCACCAAGCAGACATTGACGCCTTCGCGTGCGAACCATTGGGCGACGCCGAGGCCGATGCCCTTCGAGCTGCCGGTGACGAGCGCAGTGCGGCCGGAAAGCTTCAAGTCCATTGTTTTTCCTCCCGTGTTGCCATTGGCATGCCGAGTTTTGCCGGCGTTGTCCATTGCGAACGGCGCTAGTCATCACCGTCCCACGCGAGACTTGCCGCTCATCGCCGGGAAGGTTGAGCCTTCTTCCAATACGCGCCGTCTATGCTACGCGAACGGATCTGTGGGATATCCGGCATAGACGAGACTGGCGCCGCTGACGCTGAGCAATTCCTCGATCTTCCCGACCGTTTTCTCGATGACGCTTTGTGGCTGGCCGGTCTGAAGTTGATGCTTTAGCTCTACCAGGGCTCGATTCGTCGCGTCGAGGCGGCGTGCCAAAATAGCCGCAATGTAGAGCGGCGTGACCGGGTCTTGCGTGAGCAGTGCGGCCGCGTCGGCGACGTGAAACTGCGACTGTTCCACAGCTCGGACGTCCGCCGTGTGCGGTTGATCGAGCAGCACAGAAAGTTCACCAAACATCGCGCCCGGTTCGGTCACCCGAGCGATCTCGGTGTCGCCCTTGACGATGCTAACGGCTCCCGTTTTGAGAATGAGCAGCCGCCCTGTCCGTGTGCCTTCAGTGACCACGGTCTCGCCCGCGCCATAGGTTACGAGCGGTAGCAAGGCTAATTTCTGCTGCACGGTGGCAGCGTCGAGGATCAGCGGCATGATCGGCGCTCCTTTTGGCGCGTTGACAGGTGTCGTCGAAGAAAATGGAGGCGGCCGGATGTCAAAGGCTACCCCTCGTTGCCCATCGGTCAAGCCGCAACATTGTCTACCATTGAGCCAACCCGATAGAAGACCGCGACGCCCACCGCCCGGAATGAACTACATGTGCGAAGGCAGCCACAGGGCCAAAATCGGGAACGAGATCAAGATCACCAGCCGGATCAGGTCAGTGACGATGAACGGCAATACGCCGGCGAAG